>JBDRPV010000097.1:0-2688 GCA_043826745.1 Parcubacteria group bacterium | reverse complement strand
AGACGATGGCCGCAGTCAGGGTTGGTAAGGTTGATGGTGAGTTTGTGTTGAATCCTACCATTGAAGATCGCCAGAAATCGATCATAGACCTTATTTTATCTGTCACTGGTGAAGGTAAAGTGATTATGGTAGAGGCGGGAGCAAAGGAAGCAGATGAAGAAACATTTGTCGCGGCTGTCGAATTTGGCAAGAAGCATGTTAAAAAGGTGATTGATTTGATCGAAAAAGTGCAGAAAAAGGTTGGTAAAGAGAAGAAAGACATGTCAGCTCCTAAGATTGATGATAAATTAAAAGCCAAAGTAGAGGAACTAGCTTCAGCTAAGCTAAATGACATTTTGTTCACCGAACAGAAATCTGAGCGCAAAAAAATTATTTATGATCTGGGTGATGAGATTGCGGCCCAGTTAGCCGAGGAGTTTGGCGAGGAACAAAAGACAAATATCAAAAACACCTATTTCGCTACCCTGGAACGACTTATTAGTGAAGGTGTCTTTAAGGAAGAAAAAAGAATTGGTGGTCGTAAGATAGATGAGATTAGAGCTTTGGATATTGACGCCGGTGTCTTGCCGCGGATTCATGGTTCAGGGTATTTTCTACGGGGTGAAACGCAGGTATTGACCATAACCACCTTGGGATCGCCGGGCAAAGAACAGATTATTGATGGCATGGAAGAGGAATACAAAAAACGATTTATGCATCACTATAATTTCCCTCCTTTTAGTGTTGGTGAAGTGCAACCACTGCGTGGTCCTTCTCGTCGTGATATTGGACATGGTGCTCTGGCTGAGAAGGCTCTCGAGGCAGTTGTTCCAGACAAAGAAGACTTTCCTTATACTATTCGTTTAGTATCAGAAGTGCTAGGTTCTAATGGTTCTTCTTCAATGGCTTCTACTTGTGGAGCTTCTTTGGCTCTGATGGACGCTGGTGTACCGATCAAGAAGGCAGTAGCTGGGATAGCAATGGGTCTGGTGCAAAATGATAAAGGGGAATACAAAATATTGACCGACCTGCAAGATTTAGAAGATACCGAGGGTGGTATGGATTTTAAAATTGCTGGCACTAGAGACGGTATCACAGCTGTTCAAATGGACACCAAGACTCATGGTATAACTGATGACATGGTGGCTGATACCTTTACTCAGGCTAAGAAAGCTCGTCTAGAGTTGCTAGAAGCAATGGGTAAGGTAATTGATAAGCCTCGAGCAGAATTGTCTGAACATGCTCCGCGGATCGAAATTTTCAAGATCAATCCGGAGAAAATTAGGGACGTTATTGGCCCTGGCGGTAAGATGATCAATGAGATCATTGATAAAACTGGCGTCGAAATCGATATCGAGGACGATGGTTCAGTCACGATCACTTCAACCGACAGCGTGAAGATGAAGGAAGCGCGTAGTTGGGTCGAAGAACTGACCAAAGAAGCCAAGGCGGGCGAAGAGTATACTGGTAAAGTGGTTCGTATTATGGATTTCGGCGCTTTTGTTGAATTGTTCCCTGGTACAGATGGCATGATCCATATCTCTAAGTTATCAAAAGAGCGGGTCAACAAGGTAGAAGACGTAGTAAAGATGGGTGACACGGTAGTGGTTAAGGTGATCGAGATTGATGATATGAACCGGATTAATTTGGCTCTGGTTAGTAAGTAAATTCCAAATTATAAGCACCAAATACCAGACAAATCACAATTACCAAATCACAATTTTATTTTTGAAGTTTGTAATTTGTGTATTGTTTGGAGTTTGTAGTTTGGTCATTGGTAATTTCCCAATATGTCTCAACGTCGCAGAGAAGAAATAAAAAGAAAAAAGAAGTCATTTTGGCTGCGTCTGAGCATAGTGGCAGTAGTAGTTTTGTTATTGGCGGGACTATTCTCCTATTATAAATTTTTTCGCAAACTCAAAGCGGAGAATTTTATTCCGGAAAATCCGATCACTTTTTTGTTGATAGACATTAACCCTGATTCTGAACAGAATAATTCCTTGGATGGGTTAGCAGCTAATCTGGGAGATGAGGATATCTTTAAAAAATATCTTGAGGGTCAGTTTTTTCAAGGGCTTTCCGAAGACAATCTTAAAATTGAGGAGGGTGATTTGAAGTCCTGGCTTGGAGAAAAGTTAGTTGTCAGCAAAATACGGCTAGGTGACAAAGAAAGCAAGTCGGCTCATGTTATCGAGGTAAAGAATGTGGTAAAAGCGAAAGACATTTTAAGTACGATTAACGAAAATATCAAAAAACGGGGTAGCGTTGTTAGCACTGAAAATTTCCGGAATGTCGACATTGTTTACATTGAAGGTAGTCAGGAAGACATGGCTTATGCTTTCTATGAAGATTTCTTGTTGTTTTCTGAAGATCCAGCTGGTATCAAAGTAATGGTTGATACAGCTGTTGGACGTAATAAATCTTTAGCGTCTGATAGGATTTACCGTCGTATCAAGAGAAAGTTAAAGGGTGATGATTTTGTGGTGTTCGCCTTTGTTGATCTGTTAGAGAGCTTACGGGAGGTTACTAAAATGAGTGATCAGATAAATATTCCCTATTTAGGCCAAATATCTACGGATGCTCGTTTTAATCTAGGTGTTGTATTTCAGGCTCAGGGCGACGGTGTAAAAATGAGAACTTTGTTGGGAGGAGAAAACGAGTCCTATGAAAAGAAGAAAGGCTTCAAGCCGAATTTAGCGTCAGTAGTAC
>JBDRPV010000096.1:0-3336 GCA_043826745.1 Parcubacteria group bacterium | reverse complement strand
GATATTGATGCCTTCTTTTTCTAGCTCAGAGACAACTTCCCGGAAAGTCTTTAGCTGTTTTTGAGCATAACTATAATCAGTCGTGTCCTCAATATTGGCAAAGTGAGTTGAAATCCCTTCAATATGAACGCCAGGATACTTTTTGATGAATTCGACAAACTTGAGAGTGTCCTCGGGCATTACCCCCTGGCGCGATGTCCCCGTTTCAATTTTGAGGTGGATATTAACTTCCGACTTTCCCAAATTAGTTATTCTCCCCAGCTCCTCAATCGTCTCGCGATTATAAACAGTCAGCCTAAACCCCTTCTCCACCGCCTCTGGCAACCGTGATCGCAATACGTAGCCAATTATTAAAATAGGGTCATTAACACCCGCCTCGCGTAAAGCCAAAGCTTCATCAATTGAATCCACCCCCAGCCAATCGGCTCCAGCCGCTAGCGCGATTTTACTCACTTCCACTAGACCATGCCCATAAGCATTCGACTTCACGGCTACCAGCAATTTTACTTCCGGCTCGATAATATTTTTTAACTGCTGCACATTATGAGAAATAGCCACCTTGTCAATTTCCACCCAAGTTTTTTGGTCGTTTGATATCACAGCAGCCGGCTATTTGATAATTTTCATCCCACCCATATACTGTTGTAACACCTCGGGCACCTTCACGCTGCCGTCTTTTTGCTGATAATTTTCCAAAATAGCAATAATAGTCCGCCCAATAGCCAAGGCAGTAGCGTCGTTCATATGAACATATTCTTTCTGGCCGTCATCCTTTTTTACTTTTATATTAAGTCGTCGCGCTTGATAATCAGTCATCAAGTCGGAGGTGTGAGACTCGCGATATTTATCTTGCCCAGGCAACCACGTCTCCATATCGACTTGTCGGGCGTCAGGATCACCCATATCACCGGTACAAATATTTACTACCTGGTAAGGAAGTTTGAGCTCACTTAATAAATATTCCTGAATAGCAATAATAAACTTTTGTTCTAGCTGAGAATGATCAGCTAAAGTAAATGATTCCATTTCAAATTTATCAAACTGATGCATCCGCAAGATTCCCTTGGTATCCTGACCATAAGTACCAGCCTCGCGTCGAAAGCTAGTTGAAAAACCAATATAGCGCACTGGTAAGTCTTCCTCTTGAAAAGTCTCATTCATGTGCAGTGGCCCCAAAGTATGCTCGGCGCTACCAATTAGATACTTATCATCACTTTTGATATAATACTTGTCATCTTCATTCTCTGGCGTTAGTCGTCCCATCTTGGCAAAAACATCGGGATTTATCATGACTGGAGGAAAAACTGGTATGAACGGTTTGGCGTTGTAACCTTTTTTGACGCTATCAGCTATTTTTTTTAATATCTGCTCAGAAGCGAGAGTGTTAAAAACTAAATTGATCAAAGCGACCTCCAGCCAGGCGGCAGCTCCCTTAAGGTAAGCAAAGCGAGCACCAGATATCTTGGCCGCTTTTTTCATATCAATAATATCAAGCGCTTCACCGATGACCATATGGTCTCGCGGCTTAAAATCAAATTTTGGGAGTTCGCCAACAGTCTTTGCTACCTGATTTTTATTCTCATCCTTGCCAACCGGCACATCACCTAGATGAATATTGGGTATCTTGCCCAAAAGGTCACTTACCTGTGCGCTTATCTTTTCCAGCTCTGGTTCCTGCTTTTTGATCTTCTCCGAGATAACCTTCATATCAGTGATCATTGTCTGTTTCTCGCTATCTTTGGCCTGAGCAATTTTATCGTTAGCTTTATTCTGATCAGCTCGCAAATCCTCAACTTTTTGTAATAATTCTCGCTTTTTATTGTCCAGCTTCAACAGCAAATCAACATCAACTTTTTTATTGCGTTCCTTGAGAACAGTTTTAATCTTTTTTGGGTCCTTGCGGATTAGATTGATATCGAGCATTTTTGTCTAATATTATAGATGACTTATATATCTCTGGCTTATAGGATTTTGTTCGTATTATTTTAATATCCTGGCCATTATCCTTAATATAATTCTTCAACTTGTCCACAAATTTATGCTGATCGTAGCCCAAGCAAATCACAGCGGGTTGATATTCACGAACAACTTGCATTCTATTGCCCCCTGATCTAGCAGCTATCACTTCATCAACTATTTCCTGCTTATTGATCTCCGCCATTCGCTCATTTTGATTATTGACCGGATACTTCCCTTTAATCGATTTTACCGTCTCATCATGAGCTACTACTACCGTTAAACGATCACCATGCTCTTTCGCCTGCCGGAAAAAATCAAGATGGCCGGGATGGAGAATATCAAAGGTGCCAAAGACCATTATTTTAATCATAATCCTAATTCATCACTTATCTCTTGCATTGCTTTTAAGCTAAGCTCAATAAACTCATCCAACGATAATCCTAGCTGCTCGCATTCCTTAATCATCTCGCGTGATACTTTAGCCGCAAAAGACTTATCCTTCATCTTTTTCTTAATCGATTTCGCTTTGACGTTGGCTAATTTTTTGTCCGGATGCACTAGGGCAGAAGCAAAAATCAAACCAGTGATACTTTCAGCACAAGCCACCGCGTAGTCAAGCTTGGTTTGCCGTTCGGCTATCTTATTATACTCATAGTTGTGGGCCAAGATAGCATTAACACCAACTTCAGGGAATTTCTGGGTACGCAAAATCTCAGCCGCTACTTTCCCATGCTCTCCCGGCTTGTCTTGCGTCTCTTCCCAATCAAGATCATGCAACAGACCAGATGTCCCCCACAGCTCTTCGTCCTCACCTAATTTTTGCGCCAGCGCGCGCATTATTACTTCTGTCTCGCGCGAATGGAGAATGTTTTTTTCGTCTTTCAAATGCTCTTTGAGTAAAGCAAACGCATCGTCGCGAGTCAGAGATAGGTCAATCTCGGTCATTTTCTCCGGTGAAGCCAACTCTTTATCCTTGACTGGCCTTTCACTCTTCTTTACCGCCGGCTGATCACCACCGCCACCTTTCGGCCTCATCGTCGGAAATAAAATGACTTCCTTGATCGATTTCGAGTTAGTAAACAACATCGCCATCCGGTCTATCCCAATGCCGATACCAGTCACGGGCGGCATCCCGTGCTCAATCGCCTCGACAAAATCGTTATCTGTTTGGTGGGTCTCCTCCACCCCTGACTTTTCTTTCTTTTTCTCATCAATGAAACGTTGCTTCAAATCAACCGGGTCGTTAAGTTCAGAATAATGATTGCCTCCTTCGGAACCAACAATAAAATGCTCGAACCTTTCTACTAAGCGTGGATCGTCAGCACATTTTTTAGCTAGCGGAGATATTTCGACCGGATAATTATAAATAATCGTCGG
>JBDRPV010000095.1:0-6951 GCA_043826745.1 Parcubacteria group bacterium | reverse complement strand
ACCACTAGACGATGGGACCACTACGACCATGAATACAGATGAAAAAATGATAACAGATAAACTAACGTCGGTCAACGGAAAGCCGCCGCCCAAGCGCCCCAAACAAAAACAGGGCTGTGCGAGCCCTGTTTGTAAAGCTTATCTAAACTTAACTAGGCAGCTGGTTGATCGCCACCATCACGTGATTCCATTGGTCGAGCTTCGTTAACAACTAGAGTACGACCTTCGAATTCTTTACCGTCCCACATTTCCATCGCTTTTTTGGCATCGTCTTCGCCAGCCATTTCCACGAAACCAAAGCCTCGTGAACGACCAGTCATTTTGTCCATGATAATTTTCACAGACTCAACGGCGCCAGCCTGAGCGAAAGCCTCTGTTAGAGACTCTTCGGTAGTACTGTAAGGAATTCCACCAACGTATAGTTTCTTTTCCATATTAATCCTTTTGACACTTAAATAATAATGTAAGGTGACCTCTTCCCATCCCGGCTTTCTCTTATTACACAACCCGCAAGTAGTCAGCGCACATCATCAACTACCTCAGGCAAGAAAACTTATCGAGAAACTTACAGAGGCAGTGTACATATTACATCATAAAGAATCAAGGTCTTTCAGTAATACTATCCACTACTCTCTTTACAACCGCTGTCATGATAAAGGCAATGGGAAAACTAACTGGAATACTAAAAGTAAAAGCTCTAAACCAAAGACCAGGAAAGCCTTCGACAAGTCCGAGATTGATGAAGGTGGTTACCCCTGACATCAGAATACTCATAAAAACACCCATCAGTGTTCCCATCAATATTCCGGAATATTTTACTGGTATTTTTTTCATTTACTGCACCGTCCCCTCAATCACATGCTTCTCCGGTTGCCCATCGTCCTTAGTCTCAAGAGTGATAACTACCTGATCATATTCTGAGTAAGATTGACTGGCTATATATTCCAGTCTCCAATCCCCTTCTGGCGTCTTAAACATCTGTCCGGTGGAGAAAAACTTAACAGTTGGCTCCTGATCAACTAACCAACCTTCATAGAATTTACCTGTCTCCGGATCAGGTAAGGCAGCTGTCACTAAGTGTTCCAGACCAGTATCTTTACGTAAAACATAGCCTTGACCACTGCTGGTAGATCCATCAACTGCTGGCAAATCTCCCTTTAAAGCTGAGTCATTAGCTGAGACATCTGTAATCACTGGGTACCCGGCTTCCACCCAAGCTACGTAATTTCCTTCTAGACGATATACTTTGCCAAAACCAGCATCAGTCAACTTCTTAGCGCCTAAAATTGCTGCGCTGTCGACATGACAATAGACCAGATAAGTCTTCTCTTTATCAAGGCTGGGGATGGCTTTATCTAGAGATCCATCACCAACATAATAGTTAATAGATTTAAGCAGGTGTCCCTGGGCATAATTGGGAGAAACATCGATGATGACTGCATCGCCATTATCATCGACTAAAGCTTCAGCTTCGGCCGGTGCAATGTCTTGGTATTTAGCGGCAGCTTCTTCGGCTTTATCGATAGTATCAAGTAAAATATTTTTTTCTTCAGTCATTTCTTCCGCTATCTCTTCTGTTTTGGTCTCTTCTCTCTGGGTAAAATACCACCAGCCACCTAAACCGGCGATAATAACAATGACAACTACCACTGCTATTGTGCTTTTGTTCATCAGGCTTTGTTATTTATAAACACTATGGCGGAGAGGGAGGGATTCGTCCCGATGTAGATCGGGATTGCTCGTCGTTCCACTCCTCGCAAAACCCAAAATTAAACACGGAGAGGGGGAGATTCGAACTCCCGAGAGCTTTCACTCTACACGCTTTCCAAGCGTGCGCACTAGGCCACTATGCGACCTCTCCTAATTAAACATATTTTACACACTGTCACTTCACGCTCAAAAAAATAAACACACCGCTACTTACTGGAGTCCCGCACATTGAACATTAGTGAAATGCTGCGGGGCGACCTCTCCCTGATTACCCCAATTCAGCCCTAAAATAACACAATAAATGACAATTGACAATCTTTCCTACCTATGCTACCCTTTGAATAAAGTAAAGTATTAAAATAACTCATCTTTATGAGTAGGGTTTTCGCTATAATTCAAATAATTATTTCTGTTCTCTTGGTAGCGGCCGTCATGATCCAAAATAAGGGCGTGGGGCTTTCCCAGACCTTTGGTGGTGGCGGAGGGGGTGGTGAAGGTAATACCTATAGCACTAAAAGAGGAGCGGAAAAAATAGTCTTTATCACTACTATTATCTTAGCCATTGCTTTCTTGGCTCTCGCATTTGCTCATCTCTTTGCATAATAGGACTTACGTGTTTGGTACATTTCTTCGTTGGAAGTTACGGTGCTCGTTCGACGTATATTTGAATACGTCTCCCTTCACTCCTCACTTCCGCCTCGAACTACACCTAAACACGTAAGTCCTAAACTCTAAATAAATTCAATGATCAAATTTACTAGGGATAATTCCCGTTCTTTTAAGTTATTGGGTAAAAAAGGCTCTGGCGAAGACTCCGCCAGCAAAAAACAAGGTAAGATTAAATGGAAATTTATTATCCGAGTTCTTTCTAAACCGGAAAGGATTATTATTTACGTGGCAATTCTAGCTGTTTTGGGCGCGCTAGGTTGGCTCGGTTGGGATTTCAGTTGGCAGCATATCAAAACTGAACCGAAGGGGGGCGGACACTACATCGAAGGCACCGCTGGTGAACCGCAATACATTAATCCTCTTTATTCTCAAGGCAGCGATACCGATATGGATATCACCCGCCTGGTATTTTCCAGTTTAATGGAATACAACCGCCAACAAGAGCTCGTGCCTGATCTAGCCGAAAGTTATGAAGTATCGGAAGACGAGAAAAACTATACTTTCCATCTGCGCCAAAATGCTTACTGGCATGACGGCGAACAATTGACGGCTGATGATGTTGTTTTTACGGTTCAAACCATCAAGAACCCTAGCTATCAAAGCGTTCTCCTGGGCAATTTCCAAGATGTAGCAATAGAAAAGGTAGATGATTTTACGGTTAAGTTCACCCTCACCGGCGAATCCCTCTCCCCTTTCCTTAAGGAAAACACTACTTTCGGCATTATTCCTAAGCATATTTGGCAAGAAATTATTCCCGCCAACGTCCTCCTGACAGAATACAACCTCAGCCCGGTCGGCTCTGGCCCTTACGTTTTTTCCGAGTATAAAAAGGACAAGCGGTCGGGTATTATTGACTCCTACACACTGGTAAAAAACAATAACTACCATCAAGAATCGCCTTTCATTGATAAAATTACTTTCAAATTCTTTGATGATTACGCTACGGCGGTGAATTCTTATAACGCTGGTGAGATTAATGGTATCAGCTACTTGCCACCGGAAGAAAAAGAAAATATCAGCAAAAAAGCACAAGAAAATATTACTACTTACAACCTGAAACTCCCCCGCTACTATGCTCTGTTCTTCAACCAGCCGAAAAACAGCTTACTTAAAAGCAAGGAGGTAAGAAAAGCGCTTGCTTACGGCACCAATCGAGAAGAAATAATTACGCAAATATTCAACGGTGAGGGCGTGAGAATCGACTCCCCTATTCTAGAAAGCTTTCTCGGCCACAATCCGGACAGCAAAAAATACGAATACGACAAAGATCAGGCCAACAATATTCTCAACGAAGATGATTGGGATGATATTAATGAGGAAGGCTACCGCCACGACGGTGATACTATTTTAGAATTTACTATTACTACCACTGACCAAGAAGAATTCTATAAGCTGGCGGAGCTCCTGCAAAAACAATGGAAAGAGATCGGCGTCAAAGTTAATATTGAACCGATTGACCCAACTGAATTGCAGACTGAATACATTAAGCCTCGTAACTACGAAATCTTACTATATGGTCAGCTGATTGGTCACGATCCCGATCCTTATTCCTTCTGGCACTCCACTCAAAGGCAAGATCCAGGACTTAATCTTACCTCCTTCAAAGATTCCACGGCTGACGACCTATTAGAAACGGCTCGCAAAACCAGTAAAGAAGAAGAGCGTATTAAAAAATATCTCCACTGGCAAAATATCATCACCGAGGAGCTGCCAGCCCTATTCCTCTGCAGTCCTACTTATGCCTACGCCGTTGATAAATCAGTACAAGGTATTGAGTTAGAATATATCACTGTTCCTAGCGACCGCTTTGCCAATGTTACTAATTGGTACATGGAGATAAGCTATAAGTGGGAATGGTAGGGGGAACATGCGTTATAAGTTGACGAGTTACGAGTTAATAGGTCGCGCGGTAATACTTGTAACTCATAACCCTTAACACGTCCCCTGCCCCGGTGCTGGAATTGGTAGACAGGCACGGTTCAGGTCCGTGTGACTTCACCGTCGTGGGAGTTCGACTCTCCCCCGGGGCATGTTAAATCAAGAGTTTCGCGATCCCGCCTTGGCGGGAGAGTGACCCCGCACTCTTGCGGGGCAAATCCCTCCTCCGGCAGTAATAAAAACAAGGGTTTCGCGAACGTAGTGAGCGACCCCGCACACTTGCGGGGCGACTCTCCCCCGGGGCACCATAAAATGACACAGCATGTCTGAAAAATACTGGCAAAATAAGTGGGTTAATCGAACCAGGGAGTCAGTTAACAACTTCGCTCGACGTAGTTACACTCTCATCAAAGATAAGAATTTTAAAACCTTACTCGAAATCGGCTGCGGCAGTGGACAAGATTCGCTGTATTTCCATCGTCAAGGCCTACAAGTAACCGCTTTGGATTTCTCTCGCAGTGGGATAGCTCAACTCAAGGCTAAAAACGCAAAAATAGATTGTCGGCAGCAAGACATTCGCCAAGCCAAATTCAAACCTAACAGCTTTGACATAATCTACGCTCACTTGAGTCTACATTATTTTGACGATCGGACAACTACCCAAATATTCGCCAAACTCCATCGCTGGCTCAAGCCAGGAGGTTATATCTTTATTAAGTGTAAATCCACCAACGACTCTCTCTACGGCCAAGGCAAAAAAATAGGCCCCGATATGTATGATAAAGGACACGTCCGCCACTTTTTCAGCCCAGAGTATATGCAAGAAAAACTGCAACAATTCAAAATTATCAAAATCAGAAAAACTAGCTCAACCTATCATTTATACAAATCATCATTCATTGAAGCGGTAGCCACAAAACAGGACTAGCGCTTCTCTCTCTATTTTAAGAAGTAAAAACTAACCAAATGCCACAGGCAAAACGTGAGACCCGTCTAAAAATTATTCCTCTAGGTGGTCTAGAGGAGGTCGGGCGCAACATGACCATCTTTGAGTATGACCGCGATATTGTCATCGTGGACATGGGTTTACAATTTCCCGAAGAAGATATGCCCGGAATCGATTATGTCATCCCCGATATCAGTTATCTCAAGGGGAAAGAAAATTATATTCGGGGGGTTATCGTCACCCACGGTCACTTTGATCATATTGGCGGTATTCCTCATATAATGCACAAAATAGGCAATCCGACGATCTTTACTGCTAGACTCACGCAAGCCATCATCGAAAAAAGGCAAGAGGATTACAAAGAACAAAGTAAATTAAATATCTACACCGTTGATCCCGATAAAGACAACTTACAATTGGGTAGTTTCAAGGTGGAATTTTTCCGCGTTAATCACAATATTCCGGATGGATTCGGAATAGTCATTCATTCGCCCGTGGGCTCTGTGATGCACACTGGCGACTTTAAGTTTGATCCCTCCCCGGTAGGAGAAAAGCCGACTGATATTGAAAAGATAAAGAAATTCGGCCAGCGTGGAATCAAAGTATTGATGTCAGACAGTACTGGATCAGAAGCGGAAGGTGATTCTATCTCCGAGCAGTCAATTATGGAAACTCTTGATCAAATTATCCAAGGGAATAAAAACCGGATTATTATTGCTACTTTTTCCTCTCTATTATCGCGTATCCAACAGATAATAATGCTAGCGGAAAAGTACGGCCGCAAAGTAGTTATCCAAGGCTTCAGCATGAAAAGTAACGTCGAAATCGCTGTAAAGCTTGGCTATCTCAAAGCCCAAAAAGGCACCCTAATATCACCCAAGGAAATGAAAGATCTGCCCAAGGAAAAAGTTATTGTCGCTTGTACGGGAGCTCAAGGGGAGGAACGGGCTGTCCTGATGCGTATTGCTAACAAAGAACACCGAGAGATTAAGCTGATTAAAGGTGACACGGTAATATTTTCCTCATCAGTGGTGCCTGGCAATGAACGGACTGTTCAGCGTCTCAAAGACAATCTCACTCGCCAAGGAGCGGAGCTCTTCCATTATAAGATGATGGACGTGCATACTGGTGGCCACGCCCTGCGCGACGACCTTAAGCGGATGATTCAGATGACCAACCCTAAATATTTTGTCCCTATTCATGGTAATCACTACATGCTTAAAATCCACGGTGATTTAGCGGCTGACGTCGGCATCCCTCGGGAAAATATTCTCGTGCCCGACAACGGCCACATTATGGAATTTACTGAAACTACCGGGGCAATTACCAAGCGGAAAGTGCCAGCCAATCACGTTATGGTTGACGGTCTCGGTATTCATGATTCCAGTAATGTTGTCATCCGTGATCGCCAAATGTTAGCCAAGGATGGTATGTTTGTCGTTATCGCCACTATCGACAGTAAGACCGGTAAGCTGGTCGGTAATCCCGATTTAATCTCGCGCGGCTTTATTTACATGAAAGAGTCTAAAGGGCTAGTAGAACAAGCGCGCAAGAAAGTGCGCAAGATTGTGGAGAGTAAAAAAGTTGACTCTTCAGTCAACTACGCTTATCTGAAAAATAAAATTAGAGACGACGTCGGACAATTCCTGTATAGTAAGACTGAACGGCGACCGATGGTGTTGCCAGTGGTGATAGAGGTGTGACGTTAGAAAGGCCGCTCCGGTATACCTTGAAAACACGTTGGATTT
>JBDRPV010000094.1:0-7066 GCA_043826745.1 Parcubacteria group bacterium | reverse complement strand
GTTTGGTAAAACCTATTCCACCTTCACCCAATCTACCAAAGTCAAAGTCACTGGCTTTTCCAAGTCAACTGATCCTTCTATACTTTCGCTACTAATTAATTTAGTCACTTCTTTGTTCTCCGGATCAATGGATTTTAACCAGCCGATAAAATCTTCGCCGTAGACGTCATATACGATTTCTTTATCATCTGGTGACCAGCCCAAGTTAACCATTTTACTTTTTTCTTCAACAACTAGAACTCCTTCATGTTGCCCATCCCGATCCATTTTGGTAATTGAAGAATCGAGATAGCTAGGATAACAACCACCACAGGAATTTATAAGAAAGGCAAATCGTTGGCTATCATTCTTCCAGTCAAGGTCGCCTATCATACCTGCTCCTTCATCAAGAGTAGCGATCGAATTATCTTCAATGTTAAATGACCAGAGAGTGTGGCTAACACCAGGCGCACAGGCACTTTCCGGATCAGTCTGGGAGGTGTTTTTGTAAACCAATAACTTAGATTCATCAGGCGACATGACAAATTTGGCGTGATAGCCAAAAGTGCTTTCAAAAAATAAACTCCACTGAGTTTTATCCCAATCATAAGCAGGGAACATTTCAGTGAAATCAGTCACTTTGCCGGAAGCAAGTTCGATGTTAACAAATTTATAGCTATCCCCTTCTCGAGCGATGGTAAACAAAGAATCTTCTTTAGTAGAGAAATCCAAAAAGCTACTAAATAACTGGCGATTATATTTACCACTAAGGACGGTTACTTCCTCCCCACTTTTAGTGTCCCTAATAATTAAATCGGAGTCAGATGAGGTGGGGTCAAAGTTAGCTCCTTTAAATTTCTCCGTTTTTTTACTGGTCATTACGTAGACCAGGTATTTATTGTCAGGTGAGGTAATCACCGCTCCTGGGAATTTATCTGCAGTCGATGAAGTAACTTTTTGCGATTTTTCCTCAGCAAAATCAGCTGTCCAGAGAGTCTGATCGTCATAATCCCAATCAAAGACGGACATACCATACATTTCACTTACCGGATTACCACTGGCGCTGGTGTAATAATAATTATCGTACTTTTTTGAACGAGGGTAACTAGTCTGGTAGTCTTCAATTTCTAAATCTTCATTATCAGTGCCGTCGCGTTTAACAATTCCTCCCCCCTTGAACTCACTCATCGTAAAATTTTTGCATTCCTGACCAGCTCCGCTACTAGAAATCACATTACTGTGCTTGCCGTATAAAATGCGATACTCTGTTTCTCCGGTCTTTAGTTGGTCGGTCAAAGTGTCCAGGAATTTAGGTTTGGCGATAGCAGTGTCATCTCCTGACGCTTGCGAGAGAAAATAGTAAATGGCACCAGCTGCTGCGGCGAGAATGAAGACCAAAATAACAACCAATAGACCCAATTTTTTGGTAGACATAGTTAGTTTTCCTTTATTATTTACGAAGTAGATGAATACCAAACAAAAACTTGTTTTTGTTTGAATGAGCAAGTAATTAAAGATTCTTAATCTTTATTTTTTAAAATTCTGCGGGCTACCTTGCTCATCCTCATTGTAGAACATTTTCACTTTTCCTTCTATGTTATTAATGTTAAACATACTAGTATATCAGCCCACGAGTATAATATAAAAATTTATGTTCAAATATATTGCCGATTTGTTTATTTATCGCCTGTTGGATTTGGCTGAAGGTGAAAAATTGACAGCCGCCTTACATTTTTTTATTTATGATTCCATTAAAATTTTAGTTTTGATTTTGGTGGTCGTATCGGTAGTTGCTTTCCTGCGTACATACTTTCCCGTTGAGAAAATTAGACGGGCGACGGCTAAAGCTAAGTTTGGCACAGGTAATATCGTTGCCTCTACCTTTGGAGCAGTTACTCCTTTTTGCTCTTGTTCTTCCATCCCGCTTTTCATTGGTTTTCTGAAGGCAAGAATACCAGCCGGTATTGCTTTTTCGTTTTTGATTACCTCTCCCCTGGTTAACGAAATCGCTTTTGTAATGATGGGTGGGTTGTTTGGTTGGCGACTGGCATTTTTATACGCCCTGACGGGGATAGCGTTGGGGGCGGCGGCGGGTATCGTATTGGGTTGGTTAAAGCTTGATAAAGAGATCATTTTAGATGAGGCAAAGCAGGGGGGAAGCAGCCAGCAGCTACCACAAGACTTTATTGGCCGGGCAAAATATTCATGGGCAGAGGGCAAAAAAACTTTCTGGCGATTATTCCCTTACGTAATTGGTGGAGTAGCGGTGGGAGCAGCTATCCACGGCTATGTGCCGCAGGATTTTTTCATGGATTTTGTGGGTAAATATAATGTGCTGGCGGTACCGATTGCGGTTTTAGTGGGGATCCCCATCTATGCTGGCTGCTCGACAGTAGTACCGTTAATTTTTAGTATCACGGCCAATGGAGTGCCGCTGGGAACATCGTTGGCTTTCATGATGTCGATTGCCGGCCTGTCGTTGCCGGAAGGGATTATTTTAAAAAAGATTATGCGAGGTAAGTTGCTAGCGGCGTTTTTCGGCATTGTGGGAATGGGAATTATTTTGATTGGGTATTTGTTTAATATTGTTTCGTGATTTGGGAAGAAAGCTAAAGTCTACCTCTACTCTTTCCCCTTTCACTTTTCTGATAATCCGGCTCACCATGCTTAGTATAAAAATCAGGTAGCTTCTTTTCTCCCTCTCCCTCTCCCATCTTTCTTTTACCCTTCTCTTCTCTCGGCCGCCTCGTCGTTTTTTCAACAACTTCTCTTCTAGAAGCTAAGCCCTTTAAAAATTGATAGGCTTCAGTCGCCTCTTTAAATTTATCCTCTGTTTCCCTTGTTCCTGATAAATCAGGATGAACTTTTTTAACTCTCTTACGAAAAGCCGTTCTTATCTCTTGCCAAGAAGAGGGGTATTCAACTCCTAAAACTCCGCAGGCTTTTCTCTCGGCTTCTTCTGTAGCCATTACGTTTTTATTACTTTTTTGGAAATTTAGGGAAAGGAATTACCTCGGCTTCTCTTTTTTTCTTCTCACTACCTCGGTGAGCTTCTGTTTCTAAACCTACCTCCTCTTCCCTCTCACGAATTTCATCCCGCCTTCCATTAATCATTCTATCTAAACCCAAACAAAATTCTGGCTTGTTAAAACTCACTCTTTTTTTTTCTGCCCATTCTTGCGCAGCTTTATATTCCTCAACCAGAATATCAGTCAGTGAATTAATATCTATTACTTCTAGAGTCTCTCTAAACTTTTCCACTGGTTCTTGCAATTCATTCAGTCTATCAATAAATTTCTCTATCTCGATAGCAACTACTGTGTTTTCTTCCGGTTCCTCCTCACCAAAAATAATATTCTTTAAGTCATGGTGAAAATCTTCCAGTGCATGAGTTAAAGTTATCTTAGAAAATTCCGGATATTCACTTTTATATATCCAACTATTTTCTAATCTCTTTTTTATTTCTTCTCTCAAATTAAAAGTGGGCATTAAAGTTGTCTAAATATTTATTCATTCGCACAATAAAAGCATATCATTCGTGGTACATTTTTATCAAGTGTATATAAGTGTCTTCTGGAGTCGCCTAGTAGACGAGATTAGAACTGGGCTATTAGTTGGCGATAAGCTTTGTATCCCTGTTTTGGCTTAAACTCCAGGGACTAGAACCTGTTTAGTATCCCAGGTCTGGTTATACTATGTGATTAGGCATTGACAATAAACTAAGTTATTACTATAATCTAAGTACTATGATTTATTTGTTATTCCAATCCGAAATGATAAAGAAAGACTCGTCTTTGACGGGTTAGTTTTGATTTTGTAAACTATATTAAAATCAACCCGTCACCTGGCGGGTTTTTTGTTTGTATTATTTAATTTAATTCCATGGATTCACAGTATTTCCCACAACAAGAATACAAGAAAGTCAAAAAGAACCCAGTTCCCACGTTGGGGAGATTTTTTGACTTTGATTTTATGGAATATTGAGTTAGCCAATAAAGAATCAGTCAAAACACCTCCCCGACGGGAGGTGTTTTTTTGTTCTTTAACAACGAAGAGGAGGTAATGATGTCAGAGCGAGATAGAACTATTGGCGGAGATTGTGGAGCAGAAGAGAGGAAACAGATTTTGCAGCTCGGAGAAGATGCTCTCCGAAAGGCACTCGAATGGGCACTCGACGAGGTAGGGTTGGACAGACTGGAAGCACAGCGGGTGATCGAGGCTGGTGGTGTCCTTGCAGAGGATATCAAGCTGGCTTTGGCGACCAAGCTTGTCAAGCTTGGTCGGGCACGCTATGCCAACGAAGAGGAAAAACCTGGTTTGGCTTACTTCCACGGTAGCAGCGTCGAACCTCTTTCCAAACAGATTGCCATTCTGTGCAAGGTCTTCGGGCTAGATGGTCAGTATGCTCTAGCCTACGCTGAGAAGCTGCCCGAGCTGCCCCCGTTAGCCGAGGGCTGGTTCGCTGTTCCCAGGTGGCAGGCAGTGGCTGAGAACTACGGCCAGGCTTTGGCAAAACTCCTCGAGCTTTTCGGTCGGAGTGAGCTTATCGATTGCTATTGGAAGTTAGAGACCTGGATGAGCGACGATACTTTCGACGAGAAACACCTATGTCCACATGTCCACACCGCCCAGTACTTCAGACAGATCGAGCAGGCGCAGTCGGGCAATATTCTCGTTGTTCCTGCCCAGCTTGGCCTAAGGCACCGAGGACGATCCGTTCGTCATAGTAGAGAGCTCTTCTCCTCGATAGAGTTTGGGTTGGGAAGCTTTCACAGTGGTTCTATACTTCTAACTCATCCTCATCGGATGTTCCGTGGAAATCTAGGGCTGGATTGTCCTGGTGACGAGTATTCGCCCCGCGCCGATGGTCAGTTTTACAAAACCCCGACCTTCTACATGACAAGCGATCTAGATTTACAATTCAACAGCCATCGAAATGACCGCGTTGGAAGTCGGTTTGGCTCAGCGTCTGGCTTTCTCCCATCTGATCTTTGTTGATTGAATCTTTGACTCTCTTGAGTCATTGATCTTCGATCGGCGGTTACTAAGGAGTATGTTTGCGCAAGCGAGCAGCTCCTTTTTTTATACCAAAAAAGAGGCTCTCACCTCTTCTTTTATTCCGCCCTATATCCCCCAACAAGGCTAGTTTAAGCCCAAATGTCCTCTGGGGTGGCTAGAGGGATTTGAACCCTCCCTGAGACCTCCACAGGGTCTTGTGCTACCACTACACCATAGCCACCCCGGATGACACTTTCTCATATTGTAAGCGGAAGCCAGAAACAATTCAATATCATTTCAGCCTTTTCAAGAAAAACAACTCCGCCGGAACACCAACCGATTCAGGTTCATCATTTATACCAAAGAGAGCGCCGGCATCTTCATAGCCTATCTTGCGGTAAAAATGTTGCGCGTCTTCGTTGGCCTGCGAAGAGGTTAACACCATCTTGTGTCCAGCTTTTTTCATCTCTTCTTCCCAGAACTTAACTAATTTCGAACCGATCCCCTGCTTCTGGTATTTATCTTCCATGGTCAGCATATTCATAAAAGGAATAATATCATAGAGGTATCCAAAGCGGAGCCAGCCGATAGGTGTTTGATCATCCTTCACGATAATAACTTGTCGGCGATCAACTTTCTCTTTAACCTTTTGTTGATCGATGTGGTTATCGTTTTTTTGTAAGTAATCAAGATCATTCCCGGCCGCGTACCCTATTTTTAATTTCATTGTTTTATATATTTCTCCGATAAATTAATTTTTGAATAAATAACAGAACCCATAATGTTCCAATAATCAGCGAAAGTGTCGCGGAATAATACAAACTCAAGGTAAAATACGCAAAGGCGACAGCATAACAACCGACAAAAGTAGGTATTGATGTATGTAGTCTGATCAACCCCTTCTTTTTCTTAAAACCGTGGTGTAGCTGTGGTATTAATGCTAGGCCAAAAACAATACTAGCCGCTGTGATCAAATAATCTTGCCAAATCATTATTTTGCAGTAAATATTATGTTCTCGGTTCGAATCCCACCCTAACGGGTGGTCATCTGTAGAGTGAGAACGTTTACAACAGATTAAAAAAACTGTCGTGGTTCGCCTGCCAGTGCCAATGCCCTTGATAGGAATCGAACCTATATCCACGGCTTAGGAGTCCGTTGTTCTATCCATTGAACTACAAGGGCGTTAGCATTGGCGGGCGCGCGGTATCCGGTTGAGCCCTGCTTGCCCTATCTACCCCGATCGGATCGAGGCAGATAGCTACGAGGGCAAACAAAACTTATTACTCCCCTACTCTAATGGCAACCAGCACAACCACTACTACAGCCAGAAGATGAACAAGAAGAGCAAGATTTAGAGCTATTGGTACTATAACTTTCTTGCAAATTTTTGCTTTTACATTCGGGACAACTAATTTTCCCTGCCTTCTTGTTTTTGATCGAGGTAGTTTTCCGAAAATTATGTTGGCACTGCCGGCAAGTAAATTCGTAAATTGGCATGTTAGAAATTTGTAAATTTTTATACTACAAACCTTCTAGAAATCTATTTTCCTTTTATCCACTTACATTATAATGTATTTAAGGAACAAAATCAATATGTTTTATAATACATAAGAATTGACAAATAGTCAATAGTGTTACCTTACATAATCATTTGTTAAAATTGTATATATAATTTGGAGCGTGGCCTAGTGGCAAGGCGTCCCGATATTGATAGCCGGGGCATAGCGCAGTGGTAGTATTGCGCCCCGGTGATACCGGGGAGGTAAGTCACCAGCAGGGTGAGAATCCCCTCGGATCCAGGGGAAAATAAAAACAAACTTTGTCCACAAAAACAGCTATTTACAGCTGCTTTTTTGTTAGCTATAATGAAAATAAATGTTCCACTGGCATACGAACTGTTCTACGTAGAACGTTGCCTACTTTTCCTTTATTTAAAGACCAATTTCATTTGAAAATTATGGAAAAGGCAATTATTTTTTAAGATAATTCAAACCTATGAAGCAAAAACTTTCTTTGGAATTTATCGCTGGATTAGTAAGTGGTAATAGTAGTTTTTCTTGGTCTACTCAGAACAAAGATCAAAAAATA
>JBDRPV010000093.1:0-4957 GCA_043826745.1 Parcubacteria group bacterium | reverse complement strand
CGAAGCCCAATTGGAAAAGTGGATCAATCCGGAGAGTATTTTAAGTCTAAAGTAAACTTACTCCCATGGTGTTTATAATTGTAAAAAGAATTTTCCAAATAGTTTTGCTTCTTGGCATTGCTGGCTGGACTTTTTCCTATTTCCAAAAAGATAAGCTGCCGGTGTCGGAACAAATCGACGAGCGTCTGTATCAAGAGCCCCAGCAAACGGAAACCGAAGTCAAACCTTTCCCCAAGCAAATAGGGGAGGTTGATTATAGTATTAAGCCTCTTTTCAATTATGAACTTCACGGCCTGGTGGTTTCGTTTCACAATGCCGAGAGTTGGTGGGACTATTATCACCAGGAGTGGAACGATTTTCTTAATGTCAAAGATCTTTGTGTTGTCTGGGGAGAGAATATCAAATCTGGTGTCTACCAAGAGATGAAATTTGAGAGTGGCAGTTGGACTTGTTATGCCGAGTTCAAAAGCGGCACTAATAAAGTGACCTGGGATAAATTTCAGAACAGTCAACTATCGAATAATCATCTTTTGGCAGGCGAGGAAGACATCAACCGGAAAATCATGAAGGCGCAGACGGGTGACCAAGTTCATTTTAAAGGGTATTTAGCCGAGTATTCCCATAGTAGTGGTTTCGAGCGGGGATCAAGTATTAGTCGGACTGATCGGGGCAACGGCGCTTGTGAGACAGTTTATGTGACTGATTTTGAGATTATCAAGCAGGGTCAAGAAATCTGGTGGTATATTTATCGGTATGTACGGTATTTGGTTTTGGCTTGTTTGATTTTACTTTTTGCTATGATGTTTCGGGATCCGATGCGCAGTGGGAAATGAATAGTTAGTAATCTGCAACTTTATTATAATTACTTGTAATAATTAATAATATAACTATGAGTGAAATACCAACCAACCCGGAAACCAGAGCCTCAGTAGAAGAGTTATTAGATGATGAATTATGGACTAATACTAATTTTGGTTGGGATTTTGGAAAGTCACAAGCTGAACGCAGAGAAAAGAGTCCAAAACGAAGAGAGGCCTTGCAAGCAGTTCTGAGAAATGATGGCCTACCGCTCACAACCCGAATTGGAGTATTGAAAAGATATTGTGAGACCGAAACAGTCGAGAGAAGAAGCCTCCAGGAAAAGAATTATCCGGATGAACATGCAGAGGCAGTAGCTGCTTTATTAGATAGAAGTATTACAGAGTTGTACGTTCCGGCCATAGAGAGAATGGCGGATTGGGAAGACAGGGAAGATGATTTGCCTTGGGATCTAGTTTCTTTATACATGGTTCGTGATCGATTAGCCAAAAATTTACAAGCCAAAGAAGGCGAAATGAGTTTTAAGCGACAAGTTGGACGGGGAGGGCGTTCAGTTGGCAGTAGTGCTAGGGTAGAGTTGGAGAAATTGGATCGTGAACAAACTGCCGAAGGAATGCGTCGAGTGGAAAGTATCACACAGCAAGCTAAAGGGGCAGGTGGAACGTAGAAATTTGCAGGTGGAGGAATTGTCCTCTCCCGGAAGAGAAGAGCGTTTTTGTGTCATAAAAGGAGAACATTGCAATCAAGATATGGTATTACACGTTGACGTGCCAGTTTATCGTGATAGAGAAGGTACAGCTATAGCGATAAAGTTGGGCTTGAGCGATATAACGAGACCACCTAGATCATCCAAGTTCGAAGATGAAGGTGAGGGAGCCGGGTTACCTAACGGGGCATCTGTTAGTCGTCTGTCGGAGTTACTGCAGAAAAGTTTATCAGAAATTGAAGGAAGTGAATATCTGGCAAATTCATTGTATGCCCTGCAAATAATTAAGGACATGGAAGATCAGCCGAGTTTCAAAGAGGTTCTAACGAGAATGCTGCAGGCGAAAGAAGACTTGCCAATTGTAAATGTTTGAAATGGGTTGGAGAAATCAGCAATAGTCTAATAAATATGAAAAAAGGCATAATTTTCGACTGGTCGGGGGTGATTACAAAGAATCTGGAGTCTATTTACTGTTTGGCGAATAATGTCTTGGCACAATTTGGGGTGGGCAAAATTTCTCTCGAGGAATTTCGGCGGGAGTGGGAACAACCCTACATGCTTTTCTATAACAAATATGTGCCAGACCTTACGATCGGGGAGGAAAAGAAGGCATTTGCCAAGGCTCTTAAAAAATGTCCGCGCTCGCAGCCATATCCAGGCATGAATGAGTTTTTACGTAAGCTTAAAAAAACAGGGGCAGATTTACTGATTCTTAGTAGTGAGCTGCTGGGCTACATTGAGGAAGAGATAGACACATTGCAGATTGAAAATGCATTCGATAAAATATATGCTGATGTTCATGATAAAGAAAAAGTGGTCAAAGGCATCGTTGCCGAACAAGAGCTGGATCCAAATGAGTCATATTTTGTGGGCGATACTACTCACGAGATTGAAGCGGGTAAAGCAGCAGGCTTAAAAACAATTGGGACATTGTGGGGAATCCATAGTCGGGAAAAATTAGAGACGGTTAAGCCGGGTTTTATCGCGGCGGACTTAGTGGAACTGGAAAAATATCTTTTGGAAAGGTGAATTTTAGTGTTATGCTAAATAAAACTGGAGCGTAGTATAGTGGTATCGTCTATATTCTTTAGCCTTTATCGGGGTGTAGTATACCGGCAGTACGTGTCCATGGGGTGGATGTAGACCGGGCTCCCTGCCCGCTAAGCCTCGCGGCTAGCGATGGCAGGCGGGGATTCCCGGCACCCCGAAGGCTAAAAAATATAGATGTACGCGCCCCGCCTTGGCGGGGTGTAGTCGGAGTTCCCCACCTAGCGGTGGACAAGGATTCTCCGCGCTCCGATTATGAACGATGATTAATTTAAATTCATGGCAGGAGAAAGTGAAATTAGATTTTGGGAGGAATTATCGCAGTCTGGCGGTACTCTGCAGCATGGGAGTTCTAGTAGAAAGAAGGGAGGGATGGATTATAAATTAACAAATAGCCGGTCAGATCAGAGAGATCATTCAATAAAAAGAGATGAAGAAAAAGACAGAAATGAAAAAAGGAGTTTGCGTGGTTTGAAGGGAGACGAAGTAGATTTTGAAGCACCCGAGTGGCAAGAATTCTCTCAGCAGTTACCGGAAAAAAGACAAGCATTATCTCGGCGGTTATTGGAAAAAGGTTACTTTGATTCTCTGTCGGGGAAACCTAAAACGAGCTTGGAAGTTACCAAGCTAAGAATAGCCCAAGAAGCTCAGGAAACCGTGCCAGAACTCCACGGTCTATTAGTAGCTCGTGGAGTAGAATTATACGCCGCTCCTTTTCTAGAAGGAGAGATGACAGTTGATGATGTTGCTCCTGATATTGATGCTTGGCCTGAAGGGAAAAGAGATCGAGGTCGTTATGAAACTCGTCGATCTAGTTTAACCAATGAAACTTTTTTAAATTACCAAAATAGCGAAGGCAAAAGCTTGCGTGATGTTCTGGAAGAATATTTTGGTGAAATTTATGCTTTCATGCAGGAGAGTCAGATGAGAGGAGAAATTGATGTAGATCAGGATGCTGTGATGAAAGGATATTTTAAAGAACTACTTGGTCACGGAACAGGCTACACTTCTTCGTTGGATATTGAACTCGATGATTTTGATGGTGAAACTAACAGCTCGTATATTGGTTCTTTCGATCGAGCGCAGAGGTATCTTGCCGACGCCCTATCTAAGTTGGTTTATGAGCAGTCTAGTCTTAGAAGAAATCTGATGCGGGAAGATATAGACAGAATTGCTTTTGGTTTGCGTAGTTTAGAAAACAAGCTAGGGGAAGTTATAAGTAAATTATACAAGTTTGATAAGCCTGAATCCGAGAAGCAGCCGGGAGCTTGGGCGGCTTAAGTTTTTGTCTAAATGTGAGTTGAAAATAAGCCTTAACATTAGAAAATAAAAATATTGCTCTTATGCCCAACTACGCCCTCATTGACTGGATCAAAAGAAACAAGGATACCAAATCGGAAGCGGAAATAAAAGCCGATCTCCTCAAAAAAGGCTGGAAAAAATCGGAGGTGTTGATCGCTCTTGACGTTGTTTACCGCGGCGGCAATCCGGACAAGAAAAAATCAAAAGGGAAAAAGTGGTGTTGCATAACTAGTGTGATCGTGGCGGCTCTAGTAGTGGCTGCCGTTGTTGTCGCGGGTGTTTACATTTCCCGCTTCGCCCGAGAACAGGCGGCGGAGTTAGTTCGTCAAGCGGAGCGCAATAAAATTGTCGGCGGTAGCGAAGTCTGGCGGGAAGATGTAAAAACACAAACCTATGATATTGTTGGTCGATATACTTACAATAATGAAGGCCCGGGTACAATCACCAAGGTAGAAGGCACAGTCGCTCTGGCTCAAACCATTGCTGACCGACAGGAAGTAATTAGTGAGGAAATCTCTCCCGCCGGCTATGAAATTACAACTGATGATTTAGGTAATCGATACGCGAAATATTTGATTGAAGAAGAGGTTGAGTCAGGGGAAAGCTACGAATTTAAACTAAAATATCGGATAAAGGTCAACGTTTTTAAGAATCATCTCGGTCAGTGTGGGGGTGAGCAGATAAGTGGTTTTTTGGGGGCAGAACAGTATTTAGAAGTGGATAACGAGGAAATAAAGAAAAAGGCAGCGGAAATCACAGCGGGCAAAGCTAACGACTGTGAGAAAGCCGAGGCAATTTACAATCACGTTGGTGATCATCTCGAATATGTCAAGAGCGAAAAGGATGAAAGAGGAGGGGCTCTAGAAGCGCACGAGAAGGGGCAGGGTGATTGTACCTATTTTGCGGATTACTACACTGCTTTAGCTCGAGCAGCTGGCATTCCCACGCGATTTATGGAAGGCGCTGTTTATACCAAGACCAAAGAAGAAGAAAATACAGCCAAGACTAACCTACATGACTGGGCTGAAAGCTATCTACCGGGCACAGGTTGGACACCTATTGATCCCACTTGGGGAGAGAAAG
>JBDRPV010000092.1:0-7493 GCA_043826745.1 Parcubacteria group bacterium | reverse complement strand
TCCAACCCGCCTCCACTATCACTTACAGCGAAAAGCTCCAGGTAAATGGTGATCTCGAAGCCACTGGTACTATCTCTTTTCCAGCTGGTGTCCACATTGGCGCTACTGATGGCACAGGCGGTGTAACCTACTTCAATGGTTCAATTGTAAATGACTCTGAAGGCAGTGTTCCGGTTACCTTGGCTGACGATGTGAGAATAGATGGTACTATTTATCGCACTGAAGCTGGTGGTGACAATGCTCTCAAAGTTTCTGATTCAATTATTCCTACAGTCGATGATACTTATTCGCTAGGATCCTCATCCTACCAGTTTGATAATGGTTACTTTGGCGGAAATGTAGTAACTGGCGGAAACGTAACAGCTAGCGGAAATGTAACAGCTGGTGGAGATGTGACCGTTACTGGTTCATTAACTGTTGGTGGAGATCCAGTTACAGCCTCAGCTGGAGCAGTGGGAAGTGCAGCGAGTAGTCCGGGTTTTGTCTTTAATAGTACTGATATGTCAGATATGTTTTTTGTCATGTATCAAGGTGATTCTATAGAAGATGGTACTAATGTCTTGAGTATCTATGGAGGCGGCCAGATACACCAAAATTCCGACGCAGTTGGTTTCACTAATGAAATTAATTTTGGTGCTCCGATTATGCTGTACAAATCAACTACAGAACCATATGCTTGTGATAGTAATCGTGCGGGGCATATGTATTTTAACGACACATCAAAGGAATTTCTAGGATGTAACAGCTCGACAAACTTATGGCAAGCACTCAATTAATAGAGTTGAGCTTATAGAAAAAGAGGGAGATTATTCTCCCTCTTTTGTTTAGTTTTTATAATTTAATTTTCTACCTCTTCACCCTAATCAACCCCCCACAGGGCACAATCTCAATTCCTTTTTTCTCTAGTTCATCTAAAAACAAATTCATCCCCAGTGAGTCGGAAGCAATATGGCCGGCGATCACGACGTTGATATTATATTTACTGGCATTCTTGGTAGAGTCCTCGTGTAGATGCATGCCAACGATCGTACTAATACCATATGTGGATAACTCTTTGTAGATTTTTTCGGAAGGACTGGTGCCACCGGTCATATCAACAAAGTATTTACCAACCCGTCGCTTAGGATCACCGGCGTAGATGTTAGGACCAGCACCGCGTTTCTTAGCCTCGTGATATTCTGGTATCTCCAGTAAGCAATCAACTAGCTGGCCGATAGTTTTTGGTTTCTTTTTAGCGAGATATTCAGTGAGAAATTTCTGGACAATGTTGTCAGTAAAGGTGTGGGTATTGATCAAGTTAATTTGCAATAAATTGGCTATGTCGGTGATCTTGTAGTGGTTGATCGGGTGAACGCCACGACCTACCTCTTTCATGCGTTCCTCGTTGACTTTTTCGGCCACGTGGACTGGCATGCCAATTCCTTCATAAACATCAGTCAACATATCCATCGTGCTGTGCAAGTCAGCTAGACTTTTTCCCGAAGGGTGGTGGGCAATCACTAAATCAATTTTTTTCTTCCGTTCATTAAGCTGGCTGGCCAACAAAATCTCTCCTTCAGCAATATCGATCCCTACCATCACTCGCTTAACCTGAGTCTTGCCGTCGTCAACGTGGATCGTACTATCATTATAGGGATTAGTTAGAGTACTCTTGTCAAAATACATTTTATCTTTCGGCTTGAGCTCAGCGTGTTCTTTTTTTGTTTGCGCTAAATATTCTTTGACACCCTTAACACCACGCGGATCGGCCTCGATTCCCATTTTCAGACCGAGTTCAAAGATTTGTTTTACTTTCATATATTCGAATTAGATGCGAATTACTTTTTTACCTGCGCTACAATTTGGGCGAAAGCTTTCGGATTATTAACGGCGATGTCCGACAAAATTTTCCGGTCGACTTCTATTTTAGCTTTTTTGAGACCGGCGATGAATTTACTGTACGACATATCGTGTTCGCGCACGGCCGCGTTGAGACGAGTAATCCACAACCGGCGAAAGTCACGTTTCTTGACTTTACGGTCACGGTAAGAATATTGGCCAGCTTTGAGAAAAGCTTCCTTGGCTTGCTTATACTTCTTACTTCGACCTAGAAGATAGCCTTTAGTACGTTTAAGGGTGTTTTTTCTCTTTTTGGAGGCAGTAACGCCGCGTTTAATGCGAGGCATAATAGTAAAATTAGCTTATGAATAAGGTAAAGCTCTCTTAACTCGTTTCTGATTGGTACTGTGGATGTCTTTGTCTTTACGCTTGGCGCGGGTGTCTTTACCACGATCACGAGAGTTGAAGTGCCCCTGAGTAGCAGCCCGCTGCCTGAGCTTTTTATTTCTTTTGGATCCAGTGACTCCTATCCTTTTAGCAGTTGCTTTGTGAGTTTTAATCTTCGGCATAATATATAATTATTCTTGTTTTTTAGCTTCTGTTTTTGCTTCGCTTTTATCTTCGGCAATTATCATCGCTAATCCTAGTCGCTCTTTCTTTGGTTCCTGCTCAACTATCACTTTATGTTCCACAATTTCCATAAATTCCTTAAGCTTTTGCCTGGCTAAGTCACGGTGGGCATTTTCCCGTCCGCGCATAATAAGTTCAACTCTGACCTTATTACCTTCACTGAGAAATTTATCAGCTTGCTTAGCTTTAAATCCCAGATCGTTTTTACTAATGCGTAGTGAAATTCGGACTCCCTTTACTTCCACTTTTTTCTGTTTTTTCTTCTGCTTCTGTTCTTTCTTTTCTTTCTGGTATTTGAATTTACCGTAATCCATAACTTTACAGACTGGCGGCTTGGCGTTAGGGGATATCTCGACTAGATCTAATCCGGCTTCTTCAGCTTTGACTAGGGCCTGACTGATTGGTAAAACGCCCAGTTGTTCCCCGTCCTCCATGATTACCCGTACTTGGGGAACGCGGATCCAACGGTTGATTCGCGTGCGTTTGTTTTTCTTGGAATTGTTAAAGTTTTGTCGGTAAATCGTTTTAATGTTATTTAGCTTACAAGAGCTAGTTTAATCTAAGTTAGGGAGTTGGTCAAGGAGAATCCGGGGCAATTTTAGCTAATCAAGGGGCAATGGACTGGTTGATTTTTTATTAATATAGGCTATGATGAAACATCAAGAATCAAGTAAGAACATTCGTTGTTTATAAAAACCATCATCCCGATAAAGGAGAGGGCGATGAAGAGATTTACGTTGTGGTTAGTTTTGTCTGGCCTGGTGCTGTCTGCCTGCACGCGGGGAAATCTGGAGTATCTGGATACTTCAGTGGTGTCTGACCAGGCAGAAAAGTTGGATCTGAAACCATTGTCGGATGTCAGATTCATCATCGATGCTAGGGGCGACCTCGATGGAGCAGTGATCGGTGATCAGTCAGGCGGGTCGGATGTCAGTGTGGTTGATGTCAAGATCATTCCTGACTCTAGCTGGCTTCCCGATCTGACTATTCCCAAGGTGGACGGTGGCGTGAAAACTGGTGGCATCTTACCCAATGGCAAGTGTGCCTACAAGGTGTGGACAGTGGCTGGCAAGAAGATGCTTCGCTACTGCGATGCCGGGGGACTGAACGTCAATTCGTTCGTTCTGGGCGGACTGTACGGATGTACGCTGGCGGTTCCCAAAAAGGTGGTGGGGAGCAATGACAAGCTATTGGGTGAGTGTCAGGAGATCGAACTGGCGGATACCAACATCCAAGCCTACGACAAGGCAGAGCCGATTTGCCAAAAGGTAAGCGGGTATCAGGTGGCGGTTCCGGTCTATCTGGTCAGTACGGCTCCTGGAGTATTCTACGCTACCAGTTGGCTGGGATTGGCTAGCTGCAAGGGCGAGGGTGGCGCCAAGACCATGAGCCGGAATGGATCACCCTGGGTCAAGATTCCGTGAATGGCCGATTCGTTGTCCGAACCATTTTCGTGAACTTTTTTCTGATTTAATGCCTCGAGCGTTTGCCCGGGGTTTTTTCTTAGGTAAGTGATTTGACGTTTGTGTGTTAATATTGTCTGGGGAAAATCTCTTGACATTCACTGTAATAACGGTACGGTATAAGGCTCGAAGTTTTGGGCAGATCTTTTAATTATTTTGGTCGATTTTTGGCCACAAACCCCGACAGACCGAAAAAAGGAGGACTGTCATGAAGAGGAAAATGTTGTTTTTGTCAACCACCGCACTGCTGCTGGCGTTCGCGGCCGGCTGCACCGAGGAGAACAACCCGCCGCCGTCCTACGGCTGTAGCTGCGGGGCCCTGACCGAGGCGGGCCTCTGCCCGCCGTGCAAGTGTGACGGATCGACGACTCCGGCTCCGGACGCTGGCGTGGCCAAGCCCGACAGCAAGCCGACCACCGATACCGGCACGACTTCGGACAAGGGCAAGACCACCGGCGACAAGTCTGTCCCCGCACCCGACACCGCCACCCCGCCGACCAAGGACCAGGCCGTACCGGGTAAGGACACCACCGTGCCACCTGCCAAGGACACCTCGCCGCCCGCGAAAGACCAGACTCCGCCTGCCAAGGACAAGACTGTCCCCAAGCCGGATGCACCCCCGCCCGTCAAGGACGCTGCCCCGCCTCCCAAAGACCAAGGTGTCCCGCCGACCGACGGTCCCCAGCCCTACGTTTTTCCGGCTGTCCCGTCGCCCCTCCCTTCCGGGTTCTTGACCGCCTCCGAGTGGGTGTTCGCCATCGAGACCGGCGGCAAGCGGTACGTGTACTACTGCGGCAGCCAGCACAATGACGTCAAGTTCTGGTTGTACGGGCACAGCGTGTGTCACACGGGCTATACCTGCCCGATGGTCTACGAGCCGGCCACGACCGCCACCGCCACCATCAACTCAAAGACGGTCAACTGTGCGCGGGCGGAGGTCAAGCATGGCAACCGGGCTCACCCCACCAAAACGAACCCGGCCACGGTTCTCGCGAACTGGGTTCCGATCTGGGGAGCCGCCGGCTACAAGGGCCTCTCTTCCAGTGGTACGACCCTTTGGGTGGACACCACAAGGGTAGTCACCCTGCCGTGACCTGATCGAGGGGGAATGTACATTTCGTTCATTTCGTTCCTATCCTAACCGTTTCTCATCGAGAAGCGGTTTTTTTATTGCACAAAAATGCCCGAGACAGCTAATAAAGCTCCGCCAGCCACCAAATCATGCTATAATACAAGCCAAAGAAACATCACGAAATTCATGCTTTCAATTATAATTGTCACCTACAATTCAGCCGATACTATCAAAGCCTGCTTAAAAGCGGCTCAAGCTCATATCAAAGAGGAGTATGAGCTAATTATTGTGGACAACAAATCAACTGATGGGACAGAGAAGGTAATCAAAGACAATTTCTCTCTGCCGGTGATAAAAATGGCCAAAAATCAAGGTTTTTCCGCTGGAGTGAATCAGGGCTTGGCGCGTAGCCGGGGAGACTGGATCTTATTACTTAACCCGGATACCGAGTTGCAAAGTTATTCATCCTTGCTAAAGAGGAAAGGTGATATTATTGGAGGCAAGCAAGTGCAGCCGAGCGGTAAAATGATTGCCTCATTTGGTTCTTTTCCTAAGCGCTGGAATACTTTGCTGTATTTGACTAAGTTAAGTCGTTTCCTGCCGCGCGGGACTACTTATCATTATAATACCTGGAATCGGGATTATTATGAGAAAGATATGGATGTAGATTGGGTCTCGGGGGGGTTAATGTTGATAAAACGTGAGGTATTCAAAAAAATTGGCGACTACGATGATAAATTTTTTCTCTATCTAGAGGATGTGGATTTTTGCTATCGGGCTAAGAAAGCCGGCTTTAAAATAAAATACACGCCGACTTTTAAAGCGCTGCATCGATCGCAAGGTAGTGTTAAGCAAGACCGCGGGAAGGCGATGACCGCCCAAAAAGAAAGCTTTATTTATTTTTTCCAGAAACACTATCAGCAGGATGTTGGTCGTTGGGTGAATATTTTTTATTAGAGAATAACAACACAACCATGATTTTGGGCAAAATGTATTTCTATTATCACCGAGTGTGGGGATGGTTTAAGCAGATTTGGTTTCGCTTGGCGGGAGCTAAGCTGGGAGCGGGGATATTTATGGGGCCGCGAGTGCGCCTGGAAGGAAAAGTTAAAATTGGGGCGGACAGTTATTTAGCTCAGGATATTGTTATCACTGGGGCTGAACAGACAACGATTGGTCGCAAGGTTCACATTGCTGAATTTGTTTCTATTCGTGACGCTGATCATGTTAGCACTGAGCGACCGCGAGAGTTAGTCGCCAAACCAATCAGTATTGGTGATAACGTTTGGCTGGGGCGGGGAGTAGCTGTGTTAAAAGGAGTGACGATTGGCGAGGGCAGCGTAATTGGCGCCAATAGTGTAGTGAACAAAGATATTCCCCCGCAGTCGGTAGCTGTTGGCGTGCCAGCGCAAGTAGTGAAGGAAAAGCTTTAAAATGCCCCGAATGCTCTCTGTACACTGTTGGGTAAAATTGTTAGAATAACTATTAGTATGAACCTGTAGGTGTTTACAGGAAAGTTTGAGTTAGAAAATAAAGGGCTACACCCTTTGTTTACTCGTTCGTTCGAAAGAACAAAAACAAGTTTTTATTCTTTACTCACTCACTTCGTAAATAAAAAAAATATATGCCTACAAGAATTGCTATCAATGGCCTGGGTCGAATTGGACAAGCTGTTTTTAAGATTGCTCGGCAAAATCCTAATCTGGAAGTCGTGGCCGTCAATGACCTGATGGAAAACGAGAATATGATCTACTTACTCAAGTATGATACTGTCTACGGACGTTATAGTAGTGACATTGATATTCAAGGCGATGAATTGATTGTTGAAGGAGACAAATACAAGGTGCTGCACGAGCCAGACCCGGAAAAGCTACCTTGGCAAGAAATGAATGTTGATATCGTCTTAGAATGCACTGGCTTTTTTACCGACAAAGAAGGAGCGAGCAAACATATTAAGGCCGGCGCTAAAAATGTTGTCATTTCAGCACCAGCCAAGGGTGATGTGCCGACGTTTGTCAAGGGGGTGAATGAAGAGAAATTTGATCCGACCAAGGACAAGATAATTTCTAACGCTTCTTGCACTACTAATTGTTTGGCGCCAGTAGCCAAGGTATTGGAAGATGCTTTTGGGATAGAACGAGGATTAATGACGACTATCCACAGCTATACTAGTACTCAGAGCGTGGTAGATAGTCCCAATAGCAAAGATATGCGACGGGGACGGGCGGCAGCGGAGAATCTTGTGCTGACTACGACGGGAGCAGCCGAGGCAACTTGCCAAGTAATTCCCAGCCTTAACAATGAATTTAATGGACGATCAGTCCGAGTGCCGACCGCTACTGTCTCGTTAGTGGATTTGGTAGCTATTTTGAAAAAAGAAGTTACCAGCGCAGAAATCAATGTGGCCTTTAAAAAAGCAGCTACCGGCGAATTAAAGGATATTTTGTGTGTAACTGAGGAGCAATTAGTGTCATCTGATTTTAAACAAAATAATTGTCTGGCAACGGTTG
>JBDRPV010000091.1:0-6405 GCA_043826745.1 Parcubacteria group bacterium | reverse complement strand
ATTTTCTAAGGTTAAGTTGGCAGTCGGAAAAATATTAGAACGTGAAGGTTATGTTAAGCAGGTGAAGGAAATAGATCGAAAAGAACAGGAAAAAATGCTCAAGGTGCAGCTTAAGTATGACGAAGACGGCCAACCCATTATTAAGAGCTTGAAGAGGATTAGTAAACCGGGACGACGGGTTTATTCTCAGCAGGGGGATCTGCCGTGGGTATTGCAGGGGATGGGTATTGTGATAGTTTCTACTTCCAAAGGGTTGATGACCGATCATGAAGCGCGTCGGGCTGGTATTGGCGGAGAAGTATTATGTGAAATATATTAAGCATTTAAATATGTCACGAATAGGAAGAAAAACAATTAAGATTCCCGAAGGAGTAGAAGTGCAAGTTACTGATGGAAAAATCACTTGTAAGGGTCAAGCCGGCCAGCTTGATCTAGAACTTGATGCTCGTTTTGTGGTTGAGGTGGAAGGTAGTGATTTAACAGTCACCGCTAGAGATGAAAAGGATATTGATTCAGAAACCAGTGCCATGTGGGGCACCACTAGGGCTTTGATCCGCAATATGATAGAGGGGGTTAGTAAAAGCTTTACTAAGAAATTGGAAATAAATGGAGTTGGGTACTCCGCTCAGGCCAGTGGTCGGAAATTGACTATGAAAATGGGCTTTTCTCACCCAGTAGAGATTGAAGCGCCAGAGGGAGTGGAATTTAAAGTAGAGAAAAATATTATTTCAGTAATAGGGATAGACAAAGAAGTAGTCGGCCAAGTAGCTGCTAACGTTCGAGCTGTGCGGACACCTGAACCATACAAGGGCAAGGGGATAAGATACATCGATGAACATGTTCGGCGTAAGGCTGGTAAGAAAGCAGTGGCTAATGAAGGCGCAGCTTAATTATAAAGCGATATGAACAATCAGAAAAAAGTTGCCCTGAAGCGGCGACATCATAAAATTCGACAGCGACTACAAGGGACTAAAAAACGTCCTCGACTTTGTGTGTTTAAAAGTAATCGTCATATCTATGCCCAGCTTATTGATGACGAGCAAGGTAAAGTAATAGCAGCGGCTTCGGATGTAGAAATCAAAAAGCAGAAAAAGATAGATACTACCAAAAATGCTACTGTAAAAGATGCTGAAGCAGTGGGGGAATTGATTGCTGCTCGGGCAGTTGAGGGAAAAATTAAGCAAGTAGTTTTTGATCGGGGCGGTTTTCTCTATCACGGGCTAATTAAGGCCGTAGCTGAGGGAGCGCGCAAAGGTAACTTAAATTTTTAAATTAATTTATAATGAAAAAGAGATTCAATAGACGAAGAGAAAAGCCAGAATTTGAACAAAAGCTGGTCGATGTTGCTCGCGTGGTACGTATTGTGGCTGGGGGACGACGTTTCCGTTTTCGGACGACGGTAGTGATTGGCAATCAGAAAGACAAAGTAGGAGTAGGAATTGGTAAAGCTGGTGATGTTTCTAGTGCTATTACTAAGGCAGTTGCTTTAGCCAAAAAGAGTCTAATCACTGTGCCGATTGTGGATGGCACCATTCCGCATGAGGTTACGGTTAAGTTTCGGGGAGCGCAGGTATTTCTTAAGCCCGCTCGGCGGGGTACAGGTGTCATAGCTGGGGGATCAGTCAGAGCGGTAGTAGAATTAGCCGGAATTAAGAATATTGTTAGTAAGGCTCAAGGTTCGAATAACAAGCCAAATAATGTTCAAGCTACTCTGCTCGCCTTATCTAAACTACAGACCAGAGAGCAAGTATTCCAACGGCGAGGAAAAGTGCTGAAGAAGAAAGATGAGAAAGAGCAGCCGAAAGATAAAGAGCCAAAGAAAAAGTAGATGCTTAGCAAACCCCTCAAAGATAAAAAAGTTCTGATTGTGGTTCCTTTCAATGACTTCCAAGATTTGGAATTGCACGGAACAAAGAAAGTGCTGCGGTCAGTCGGTGCTAAAATGGAAACAGCCAGCTCATCACTGGGAACTGCCCGGGGCAAAATGAAAAGCGAGACCAAAGTGAACGTTTTAATTAACGAAGTTGATGTTAAAGGTTATGATGCAGTCGTATTTATTGGTGGTCCGGGAACGGTTGAATATGTAAACAGCGCCGATGCTCATCGAGTGGCTCAAGAAACAGCCAAAGCGAGTAAAGTATTAGGAGCAATATGTATGGCACCTCAAATATTAGCCAAAGCCGGGGCTTTACAAGGTAAAAAAGCTACTGTCTGGGCATCAGATACTGATCAAAGCGGGGTGGAGATTTTGCAAGCTGGCGGAGCGGAATTTATTGATCAACCAGTAGTCACGGATGATAAAATAGTCACTGCTGATGGACCAGATGCAGCGCCTGATTTTGGGAAAGCTTTAGTAAAAGTAATACAAGATTAAATTGATGTTTTTATGAAAATTCACGAACTAAAACCAGCTGTCGGAGCGAAGAAAAAGAAAAAGATAATTGGACGCGGCAATGCGGCCAAGGGCGGTACTTACGCGACCCGAGGAATGAAAGGACAAAAATCTCGTAGTGGGGCGAGTGCTTATCCTGGCTTTGAAGGTGGACGAACGCCATTGGTAAAATTAATTCCTAAGAAGCGAGGTTTTAAAAGCATCAAACCAACCTGGGAGATTGTTAATATTGGAGAAGTTGAAAGCAAACTAGGCAAAGAAAGCAAAATTGATAAGAAAAAATTAGCGGCGGCCGGATTAATTAAATCTGCTAAGGGTCCAGTAAAGTTGCTAGGCAATGGTGAGGTTACTAAAAAGTTTGTTATTATTGTTGACGCTTGTTCGGCCGGAGCGCGGCAAGCAGTAGAAAAAGCTGGCGGGAAAGTGATGGTTAAGAATAAAAAGAAGGTAGAGGATAATAAAGAAGCTAACTAGCTAATCAGCTAGCAAGCCAGAACCAATGCTCGAAAAAATAGTCCAAATCTTCAAAATTAAAGACTTACGCAAGAAGATATTCTACGTCCTGATGATGTTGGTAATTTTTCGGTTAGCGGCGCACATCCCAGTGCCGGGGGTGGATATTACGGTCCTGAAAAAGTTTTTTGAATCTAATCAGATTCTCGGTTTATTGAATATGTTTACCGGGGGAGCGATGGACAATTTCTCCGTGGTAGCTCTTGGTGTTGGTCCTTACATTACTTCTTCAATTATCATGCAGTTGTTGGTGATGGTAGTCCCGTATTTAGAGAAATTACAGAAGGAAGAAGGAGAAGCGGGACGCGCCAAAATTAACAAAATTACCCGTTACGCCACTGTCCCCTTAGCCGCTTTACAGTCCTACAGCATGATTGCCTTGTTGCAGCGCTCGGGGCAGGGTATTATTGGTGATATTCCCTTGTTCAATTTGATTACTATGGTCACGATCATGACGGCCGGTACGGTGCTTTTGATGTGGATCGGCGAATTAATGACGGAACATGGAATTGGTAATGGAATTTCTCTGATTATCTTTGCTGGTATTGTTAGCGCTGTTCCGCAAGCCATCCAGCAAACAATTGTGAATTTCGATTCCTCTAAATTAGTCGACCTAGTTGGCTTTGGTATCATCGCGGTGGTGGTTATCGCGGGGATTGTTTTTATTACCGAGGGGCAGCGCAATATTCCCATTTCGTTCGCGCGACGGGTGCGGGGCAATAAAATGTATGGTGGAACGTCTAGCCATTTGCCGCTCAAAGTGAACCAAGCGGGAGTTATTCCGATCATCTTTGCGATGTCGGTGATGTTGTTACCAGGGATGGTAGCTAACTTTTTTGCCAATTCGCCGAATGAGCTATTATCCAAAACTGCTCAACAGACAGTCGCTCTTTTTGATAATCAATTGTTTTACGGCGTTTTTTATTTCATTCTAGTAGTGCTTTTTACCTATTTCTACACGGCTGTTACTTTCGATCCCAAGCAGATTTCCGAAAATGTGCAACGACAGGGTGGCTTTGTGCCGGGAATCAGACCAGGCCGACATACAGCGGAGTATTTACAGAAAACGTTAAGTCGGATTACTTTAACGGGAGCGATATTTCTCGGTTTGGTGGCTACGTTGCCGTTTATTATGCGGGCGGTTCTAGATATTCCTTCTCTGGTTATCGGTGGTACGGGAATCTTAATCGTTGTTTCGGTGGTGATTGAGACAGTTAAGCAAATCGAATCGCAGGTAGTAATGCGAGATTATGATAAATTCTATTAGATGTTAAAGATGTTAGAACTGTTAGATATGTTCGAAATGTTACAATTTGAACAATTCTAACACTTTTAACAATTCCAACATTTATATATGATGCTAAAAGACAACCAAGCTCTCACAATTATTTTTATGGGTCCTTCTGGCTCAGGCAAGGGTACCCAAGCGGCTCTACTGAGTGAGAAGTTTGGTTTTGAATTTGTGGAAATGGGAGGAATTATTCGCGCCGAAGCCAAAAAAGATACGGAATTAGGGAAAAAGGTTTATCAAATTGTGATGATGGAAGGCCGACTACTTCCCGATGATCTTACTTATCAGTTATTGGAAAACAAGATTCTAGATGTACCGGCGGAAAAGAACTTAATTGTTGATGGCTACCCACGCACGGTTCAGCAAGTTGGTGATTTTTATAAGTTATTAGCTAAAGCGAACCGGAAACATTTAACCGTTTTTAATGTTACTTTGTCAGATGAAGCTGTCTTGGAGCGTTTATCGAAAAGGCTAGTGTGCGATAATTGTCAGACGGTGTTTATTGCGAGCAAAGATAATAAAAAGGGATCAAAGTGTGCTAAATGTGGTGGTAAGTTGATCCGCCGCTCCGATGATACTCCGGCCAAAATCAAAGCCAGGCTACAGTGGGCTCACGAACAAGTGGAGCCAGCTATCGAGGAGTTTAAAAAGAAAGGAGTGTTAGTTGATATTAACGGCGATCGCAGTATTAAAGAAATTCAGGCTGAATTGGTCGGCCAAGTAGAAAAACTTTTATCTTAGCCAAAAAAATGTATAATAACGATAGAGAAAGTCATTGCTAATCGGAATGACTTTTTTAAACTAATCATGATCGATATTAAAACAACTGAAGAAATAGCTAAAATCCGAGCCGGTGGTCAGCGTTTAGCTTTGGTAATGGAAAAGCTAAAGCAGGCGGTTACTCCCGGGATTACTACTCAGGAGCTTGACGATTTAGCGTGCCAACTAGCTGATCAGCATGAGGCTGAGCCTTCTTTCCGTGGTTACAATGGATTTCCCGCTGGCGCCTGTATTTCCGTTAATGAGGAATTGGTACATGGATTGCCCGGGGAAAGAGTGATAAAAGAAGGTGATAACGTTGGTTTAGATTTTGGCCTGCTATATCAAGGGTTTTACACTGATATGGCCGTGACAGTTGGTGTTGGTCGGGTTGCGCGGTCAGTCAAAAAATTAATGGTCGTCACAGCCAAGTCCTTACAGTTAGGAATAGCCCAGGTCAAGCCCGGTAATCATCTTGGCGATATCTCAGCCGCAGTACAGAAATATGCCGAGTCGAAAGGATTCGGGGTAATTCGTAACTTAACTGGCCATGGCGTGGGACGGAAAGTCCACGAATCACCGCAGATTCCCAATTTTGGTAATCCAGGCGATGGTCCAGAGTTGAAAGAAGGAATGGTGTTAGCACTAGAACCGATGCTCTCAGCCGGTCATCACGAGACGGAGCTAGCTGCTGATGGCTGGACTTTTAGAATGAAAGATGGTAGTCTGGCCGCTCATTTCGAGCACACGGTGGCGGTGACGGAAGAGGGGTGTGAAATATTGACGAGATTGAGGTAAATTACAAATCACAATATACAAACAATCTTCTTTTGTAATTTAGTAATTGTAATTTGTTTGGTTATTGGGATTTGTAATTTATGACATTTATGTCCAAAATCCTCGCCCTTGATTACGGCGACAAGCGAATCGGTGTAGCGACCTCAGACCCTTCTGGTACAATCGCCAGTCCCTTAGCGGTGATTGAGAATCAGGGCAAAGCTAAAACCATTTCCACTATAAAAGGTTTGTGCCAAGAGCATTCTATTGTTAGAATAGTGATCGGGGTACCTTATAGTTTGAATAATCGAGAAACGGAACAAACCACTAAGACAAAGGATTTTATTGCTAAATTGGAAAGGGCTGTGCAAATATCAGTAGAGGAGGTGGACGAGCGTTTTAGTTCGGTATTGGCTGAGAAGCAGCTGGCTGGCCAGGATAGAAAAGTGGACAAAGGCGAAATTGATGCGGCGGCGGCTCAGATATTATTGCAAGATTATTTAGATAGAGAATAGATAGTAGATCACAGATAATAGATTTTAGATAGCAGATTGTAGATGATAGACTTTTAATGATCTGCAATTTAATATCTGTTATCTATAATCTATAATCTAACATCTAAATTCATGCCTAACATCAAACTTTCCGTCATTATCCCCGCTTACAACGAGGA
>JBDRPV010000090.1:0-5887 GCA_043826745.1 Parcubacteria group bacterium | reverse complement strand
TATCCCAAGCGGACGGCTTCTGGTTATGATGTTAACCGTCTTCATTTGCTGATCGCAGTCCTACCTAAGCGGGCGGGGTTGAAGCTACACGACCGTGATGTTTATCTCAATATTGTCGGTGGCTTTAAAATCAAAGAGCCGGCCGTTGACTTGGCCGTGTGTCTTTCGGTGGCCTCATCGTTTTTAAATAAAAACTTTGATCCGGAAATGATTGTCCTGGGTGAAGTTGGGCTAGCCGGGGAAGTGCGGTCCATCTCACAATTAACCAGGCGGATCAGCGAAGCTAAAAAGCTGGGCTTTAAGAAAATATTGTTACCCAAGACAAAAGATCAGCCAAAAGAAAAGGACTGTGAGATAGTAATGGTCGATACAGTCAAAGAGGCGATTGGGAAGGTATTATAGGTAGATTGCCGCTTTAGTAGGCCAGAAAAGACTTAAAAGGTGTATGACCTTGACTTTTCTGAAGATATGTGATAAAATGGAGACATAATAATTATAATACATATATGCCAGAAACATCTCAGGCACAGAGGTTGTCTAAAAGTGAAGCTCCTAGTGTTTGGCATCAAGCTCTGCAGCGAGAAAACTCAGGAGATCCAGATGCAACCAGAATTTGGGAAAAACCCAGGCTAGTTGTTGATAATGCCCAACCTTCTCGAGAGGATGAAACAATGAGAGGCAGCAGGGACGTTGGTCAAGAAAAAGAGAAATTGGGTCCGGCAGTAGAAGGTCATTCAATTGCCTCTGCCAAGCATGAAAGCAATGAAGACTCTTTCTATGCTGGCAATGGTAGCGTCTGTGTGGCTGATGGGATGGGTAGTCATGGTGGCGGTGATTACGCTAGCTTTTTGACGACCGAGTCTTTTCGCTCGGAAATAGAGCAAAGGGGAATCACCGTAAATTCTTCGCGCGAGGAAGTAGAAGGGGCTTTACTGGCAGCTATGGCTAGTGCAAATGAGGCTATAGATAATAGTAGGAAAGAAGAGACGGCCAGAGTTGAGAAGGAAGTGGCTTTGGAAGAGGCTCAAATTAAAGCTGAATATCAAGACAAAAAAAATAGACAGCACACTACGGAGATACAGTATTTTAGGCTGATTGATAAGTTAAGGAATAGATTAGTAGGGAGTAGCGATCCAGTTTCTCAGAGAAGACTGGAAAAATTTACCAGAGCATGGGGAGAAGCAAAAGCGAATTTGCCTCAAATGACAGAAATTGATCAAATAACGTTAGAGCGTAAAATTGGCCAGGCGAGTGCGGAAATACGCGCCGAAAACAAAATGAGAGGCATGAAAACTACTGCCGTCATGGCACACGAATATCGTGGCTCAAATGGAGAGAGGCGTATTCTGGGAGCTTACGTAGGTGATAGTAGGGGGGATCTTATTAGAGATGGGCAGATTAGGGAGCTTACCACCGAAAAAGACACGTTTATTAGATCTCTCACAGGATATGTCAACAAAGAAAGAGTCGTCGCTGGCAAACCTCCCATTCCCGAAGTTAACGAAGATGACCCGGAAGCTGCTTTACCGCCAGAAGTGCTCCAATGGCTATATGTGGGCGATAGACTTAAGATGGAGCCCTTAAAGAGTATGCTTGATGGCAAAAGTCCAGAGAGAGTAAAAGACCTTAGCGCTGGTGCTACCAAAGCACTAGAGGGAGGTGCTACTGTTGAAAAGAATGATGGAACGGTACATATGGATTATAATGTCCAACCTCATTTTTTCGATGAAGAAATCAGGGATGGTGATGTCTATTTGTTTAGCACTGACGGCCGAGATAATCTTAGTCAGGCTCAGGTTCTTGAGATAGTATCGAATACGCCAGACACCGAAGAATTGCCGCGCAAAATAGCCGAAGCAGCCTATAAAATTGCCCAGGATGGGAGCGACCCTCGCTCGCAAGATGATGATATTACAGTGGTTACACTCCATTCTCTGCCGGAAGTAGAGCTTGAGGAAGTAAAGGCTGATGCCGCCTAGTTATAAATATTTTTCAGTCTAGTTAAAAACTCCCGTCGTAATTCCATTCGGGCATCTCGCTCGTGAAATTTTAAAATATCGTCCGATACAACCACGTTGGTATTATTTTCCCAACGAGCGCTGTTGGTTTTAGCGCTCATTTTTTTTAGTTGGAGTTTTTTTAGCTTACGCTCGATGATATTCCCTAGGCCACCGGATAATATTTTTTCTGCCGTCTGGCGCCAGGAGCTAGTCAGCCCACTGTCAATAATCTGACGTTGGTAGTCAACCCCCTGGTAAGAAGTAAAGTTGGGCAAATGTTTTTTAACCCATTTATTAGCTTGCCAAAAAGCCGCCGCAGTCTCGTTTAGGCTGAAAATAGGGGCGATCTGGGTTATCCAGTACATAAAATGCGTATCTGGCTTGGTGGCCGATAATTTTTCTAGGTCCATCGCCTTCTCCGTGATATAAAAGCTCAAGCACACTCGGTCTTTTATTTTGCGGTCGTGCCGCCTAACTCCAAGTAAACCAGTAATAATAGTAACTAATGTCCTGGTTGTCCAGATTCGGCCGGGCTTGATAATAATAAAGAGATCAATGTCACTATCGTTGCCGGCGTTATTGTAAGCAATCTTATTGCAAACAGCGATCAAGCGGACAAAAGGTACGAGGCGTAGTTTTTTAGTTATCCATTGCGCTCGCTGCCATTTCGGCTGACCGATCAAATATCGTTGGTGCCTAGTTTGGATTATCTCCTGCCGCCCCCGCAAAAAATAGAAGCCGTTTTTATTCTCAATGTACTTTTTTATTTTTTTGCTGTCTTCCAAGTAACGCACAACGTCCCAAATTGAATAACTAGTAACTCGTAACTGGTGACTCGTAACTTCCTTATAAAGTCCCTGCCAAATCTCTACCGCCGTCAGCGGATAATCAAACATATCAAAATAGACAATTGTTGACAGAATCGCCTTTTCTAAATCAGCTTGGTTGTCCGCACTAGCTAACCCAGCCATGTTTTACAGACACTTTTTAAGATATTTTCCCGTGTATGATTTTTCACATCTAGTAATCTCCTGAGGCGTCCCTTCAGCCACCACGTAACCACCCTTAGCACCCCCTTCTGGCCCCAGATCAATTACCCAATCAGCACATTTGATAACGTCAAGATTATGTTCAATTACCAGGACAGTATTACTGGCGTCGACTAACTTATTAAGCACACCCAGTAGTTTTTTGATGTCATCGAAATGTAGGCCGGTAGTAGGCTCATCGAGGATATAAAGCGTTTTGCCAGTAGCGCGACGAGAAAGTTCAGTGGCTAGCTTGATTCTTTGGGCTTCCCCACCCGAGAGAGTAGTAGCTGGCTGACCAAGCTGGAGATAGCCCAGTCCTACGTCTTGTAGCGTTTTAAGCTTTTGTTTGATGGGCGAGGTAGTGCTAAAGAAGGTAAACGCTTCGTTGATCGTCATGGCCAAAACTTCAGCAATATTTTTACCCTTATAGTGGATTTCCAGGGTTTCTTGCCCATAGCGTTTGCCATGACACTCGTCACATTCTACATAAACATCAGCCAGGAAGTTCATGTCGATTTTAACAAAACCATCTCCCTGACAGGCCTCACAGCGTCCTCCCTTAACGTTAAAGCTGAATTTGCCCGCTTTGTAGCCATGCATCTTAGCTTCTGGCGTTTGGGCAAAAAGATCGCGGATATAATTGAACATTCCAGTATAAGTGGCTGGATTAGAGCGGGGAGTGCGGCCAATAGGCGATTGGTCAATGCGGACTACTTTATTGATGTGTTCCAGGCCAGTAATACTCTCATGTTTACCGGGCAGAGTCTTGGCGCGATGGAATTCGTGTGCTAGGGCTCGCCCGAGAACGTCATCAATCAAGGTACTCTTGCCTGAGCCGGAGACACCAGTGATACAGACCAGCTTAGCTAGGGGAATATCAACCGTAATATTTTTTAAATTATACTCCGCTGCTTTTTTAATGGTGATTTTTTTACTGTTTCCGGGACGATGTTCGCTAGGGGTAGCTATTATTTTCTTAGCGGCCAAATATTGGCCAGTCAGCGATTTAGGATGTTTTTTCAATTGGCTGGGAGTACCAGCGAAAATGACCTCGCCGCCGTATTTCCCTGCTCCGGGACCAATATCAATAACGTGATCAGCTGCTAGGATAGTACTAGTGTCGTGTTCGACGACAATCACTGAGTTGTGGAGGTCGCGTAGTTCTTTCAAAGTGGAAATGAGCTTAGCCACGTCTCTTTGGTGTAGGCCAATCGAAGGCTCATCGAGAACGTAAATAATACCAACCAAGCCCAGACCAATTTGGGTAGCCAACTTAATCCTTTGCGCTTCGCCACCGGCTAGTGAGTTCGCTCCCCGGTCAAGAGTTAGATATTCTAAGCCCACATCTTGGAGAAAATTTAACCGGCTGATAATTTCCTGAAAAATTTGACTAGCGATCTTTTTTTCTTTGACTTTGAATTGTTTGGTGTGGGGGAGTTGTTTAAAAAAAGTTAAAGCTTTGGCGATAGTTAGACTAGTGATAGAATCAATTGTTCGTCCGGCGACCGTGACTCCCAAGGCAATTTCATTTAATCTTTTGCCCTGACAAGTTGGACATTGCTTGGCTCGCATGTAGCGTTCAATTTCACTGCGAATGTAGTCGGAATCTGTCTGGCGGTACTGATCAGCCAAATCTTGTAGTACCCCCTTGAATTTAATTGATTTTTCTTGGCCGGACTCGTCGCGCACCTTGATAGTTTCTTTTTTAGTGCCGAATAATATTTTTTCCAAATCGGCTGGCGCCAGATCTTTTACCATGGTATGTAGGGAGAAATCTAATTTATCAGCCAGAGCTTCTAAAATATCCAGATATTTATTCTGTTGACCAGCGGCGGAACTCGACCAAGGGCGGATGGCTCCTTGAGCTAAGGTCAGCTTTTTATTAGGGATAATCAACTCTGGGTCAACTTCAAGCTTAGTACCTAGGCCGGAACACTTAGGACAGGCACCGTAAGGACTATTAAAAGAAAAGTGGCGGGGGTCTAATTCGGAGATGTTGACATTGCAACGCGGACAATTAAATAACTGACTGTATAGTAAGTCCTCTTTTTTTTCTATTAGATGAACAGCGACCAATCCATTACCGAGCTCTAAGGCTGTTTCTATAATACTAGCTAAGTGAGCATCGTCGATTGTTTTATCTTTATTAAATTGATTAATAACAATTTCAATAGTGTGTGGCTCTTTAGTGTCAATCCTAATATCAGTCGCTTCTTTAATGTCATAAAAAACACCATCCAGGCGGAGGTGAGAGTAGCCAGCGCCTTCAATACCCGTGATAATATTCTGGTGTTGTCCTTTCTGTTCGCGAATGAGGGGGGCGAGGATATAAAATGATGAGTTAGTCGCTTGTTTTTTGATTTGGTGAATAATCTGATTAACGGATTGTTTGGTTACTGGTTGTTGGCATTGGGGGCAGTGGGGCTTACCCAGACGAGCGTAGAGTAGCCGGAGGTGGTCATAAATTTCGGTGATAGTGCCAACGGTGGAGCGGGGATTGCGCGCCACGTTTTTTTGATCAATTGCAATCGTTGGCGAAAGCCCGGTTATTTGCTCGACGTCTGGCTTTTCCATCACATCGAGAAATTGACGGGCGTAGGTGGAGAGGCTTTCTACGTAGCGACGTTGGCCTTCGGCGTAGAGAGCATCAAAGGCTAGGGAGGATTTACCAGAACCAGAGAGGCCAGTGATAACTACGAGCTTATCGCGAGGAATGTCTAGACTGATGTTTTTTAAATTGTGGACGCGCGCGTTTTTGATCGAGATTTTGTTGGCCATGGTTAGGTTTAGGAGTATTTAGATAAGTGGAGATAGCGAACACAGCTAGCGTCCAGTATAGCGTTTAATTAAATGAGA
>JBDRPV010000089.1:0-4596 GCA_043826745.1 Parcubacteria group bacterium | reverse complement strand
GATGATTAGGCTGATGAGGGGGTGGGCATAGATGTTGATGGTTATCCTGATATACCTAGAAAACACGTAAGTTTTTCCCAGCGAGAAAAACTGACTCGGGTTTCGGCCTCACTCTCCCCCGATCTGATCGGGGGAACCGTGCCCGTTCGGCCTGCAAACGGTTTTCTCTGGCATATCAGGATAACCAAATAATCTAATTAGCAAATTTATTAAAAACTTTCAGCGCATTTGCCACCGCGTCGTCCATATCATAGTACTTAAACTCACCGAGTCTGCCAACAAAAGTAATGTCAGATAATTTTTTTGCTTCTGCCTGATATTGGCGCAAAATTTTACCGTTGTCATCGTTGAGAATAGGCCAGCCAGTTATTCCTTCGTCGCCCGGATATTCGAAGCCGATCACAGTAGATTTTCTATTGGTAGACGGCAGAAATTTTTTGAATTCGGTAATACGGGTATAGTTGTGATCATTAGGGTAATTTACAGTGGCGGTTGGCTGGTAGGAGTCTTGGGCGATCGTTTTGAGCTTGAATTTAAAGCAACGATATTTCAGTCGACCCAATTTGTATTTAAAATATTCATCAATCGGACCAGTGTAAAATGTTTGGTCGAATGATTGGCGATCAGCTAGTTGCTGGTAGTTAGTATTAAGATGAACAGTAATATTTTCAGGCTGCAACATTGTCTCCAACATTTTAGTATATCCTTTGCTGGGAATTCCCTGATATTTATCTTGAAAGTAACGATTATCATGCGAGATTTGAATTGGTACGCGACTGGTAACTTCTGGATCGATTTCTTCTGGTTCCAACCCCCACTGTTTCTTGGTGTAGTTGAGAAATATTTTCTCATAGACAAAGTCAGCTATTAATTTGAGATCTTTATCTTTAGTCTTTCGCAACTCCAGAATCGGTACTTTCTCGCCCGGGGAAAATTCTGCCAGTAATTTTTTCTCTAGCCTCCCGGCTTGCTCAGCCGGAAAAACCTGATGCAACGTATTGAGGTTGAAAGGAATTGGTACGAGCTGACCGTCGATTGATCCGAGAACCTGGTGCTCGTAGGGGTGCCAGTCAGTAAACTGTGACAGATAATCCCAAACCGCCTGATTATCAGTGTGAAAAACATGAGGACCGTATTTATGGATAGTGATCCCGTTTTTATCTTGGTAATCGTAGCAATTACCGCCGATCTCGGCTCTTTTTTCAATTACGGTGACTTTGTGACCAGCTTGGGCAAAGCGCTCAGCGAGCGTGATGCCAGTGATGCCGGCACCGACGATAAGAATATTTTTAGTAGGCATTTTACATGTGAAATTATACCCACATTGTAGCAAAGATCAGGGATTGGGGTAGGGATTCTGTTCTCTTTTCCCCCTATTCTTGCTAAAATCTTAGTATGTTTGACCAAATTAAACGACTCTTCAAACACTCTTTTATTTACCTGATCGGCTCGGCTCTACAAAGCTTGATTGGGTTTGTTTTGATTCCGGTCTATACGCGTTATCTTTCTCCCGCCGAGTATGGCCAGCTAGAGATTTTGAATACGATTTTGTTGATCCTCAATATTGTTCTTTCGCTCGGATTTGCCTCAGCCCTGATGAAAGTGCACGAGCGAGACTGTAAAGAAGACGAAGAGCGTCGGCGGTTAATTGGCACCATGTATATCTTTGTCCTGCCGATTGCTTCAGTCGTCACTTTGTTGCTGGCTCTGGGAGCGAAGTTTTTTACAGGAGCTATTCTCGATGATAGCAGCCAAACCAACTTAATATATTTAATTCTGGCTACCAACCTAGTTGTTATTTTCCTTAACCTCTCCTTCGCCGTTCTACGTTCCAAAGAAAGATCAAAGACTTTCACTCTACTTTCACTAATCAAATTTACTTTTATCCTGGCGCTCAATACCTTTTTTGTCATCAAGCTGCAACTGGGGGTGATGGGAATCCTCCTAGGTAATCTAATTGCCCAGACAGCCTTGGCGTTTATTTTCTTACCCATCATCTTGCGTTCGTTTCGATTTACTTTCTCGCGCCAGTATCTCCGCAAACTCTCCATCTTCGGCTTGGCTGTTATCCCCGCTTCGCTGGCAATGTGGATCATGGATCTCTCCGATCGTTATTTTATCAAGCACTTTGCTGACTTTACCGAGGTCGGTCTTTATTCGCTGGGCTACAAAATTGGTTTCTTAATTTACATCCTCCTAGTCTATCCTTTTCAGCTGGCTTGGCCGAAAGTGTCATTTGCTGTCGCCTCGCGTCCCGATTGTAAAGAAATTTATGCTAAGACGCTCACCTATTTTGCTTTCCTCGGTTCGCTGGCAGCTCTCGGCTTGTCTCTATTTGGCGCGCAAATCATTAAACTATTTGCTGACCCGCAATTTCATCCGGCTTATCAGATTATCCCGCTAGTAGCTTTTTCTTATGTTTTATACGGCCTCCATTTTGCTCTTGTCCCCGGCCTCCATATCAAAGAAAAATCGAAATATTACCCCCTGATGATTGGTATTCCGGCTGGACTCAATCTACTACTCAACTATTTTCTAGTACCGCTCTACGGCATGATGGGGGCAGCCGTCTCTACCCTGATTTGCTTTATTTTAGTAGTTGTTTTGACATATTTAATAACACAGCAATTTTATCGGATCTGCTATGAGTGGGGACGTTTGGCCAAGCTTCTGGGGGCAATAGTAATAGTCTTAATCTTGAAATGGTGGATTGGCGCTGACAACTTAGTCTTAACTGACTGGATACATAATTTGCTACTTTTGTTAGTTTTTACCTCATTGATCTGGGCAACACGGTTTTTTACTAAGGAAGAACTGACCATGGTTAAGGCCAAAATTAAGGTGTACAAAAACCGCAATAAGTAATATCTTAAAGGGGTATATTAACTATTAAAATGACAGAAAATAAGACAGTAGCCATAGTTGGCCTAGGGTATGTTGGATTGCCTTTGGCTTGTCTTTGTTCGCGCCAAGGCTGGCAGGTCAAAGGGATTGATATTAATAAAAAGACCATTGCCAGTGTAAATAAGGGCATAGCGCCAATAGCGATTGAGCCGGGATATCTAAGTGAAGAGATTAAGAAAAAAAAGATTAAGGCAGCGGAAGATTTTAAAAATATAGCTGATGCTCAAGTTATCATTATCTGTGTTCCTACCCCCGTCAGCGATAATTATCTGCCAAACCTGGGACCGGTCAAAAGTGCCAGTCAATCAGTGGCCAAATATCTTAAAAAAGGTCAGCTAGTTGTTCTAGAATCAACAGTGAATCCAGGAGTTTCGATTGAAGTGGTAAAGCCTATTCTGGAAGAGTCGGGTCTTAAGGCCGGTAAAGATTTTCATTTGGCCCATTGTCCGGAGCGAATTGATCCTGGCAATAAAAAGTGGACAGTGGTAAATATCCCCCGCGTAGTGGGAGGAATCAATAAAGCTAGCGCAGAAGTAGCAAAGAGTTTTTATGAGGAAATTTTAGAGGGCAAGGTTATGATGATGAAATCTCTCAAAGAAGCCGAGGCAGTCAAGATCGTCGAAAATTCTTTCCGCGATATTAATATTGCTTTCGTTAATGAGTTGGCTCAGTCGTTCAACAAAATGGATATTGACATTGTGGACGTGATTAATGGTGCTTCCACCAAGCCCTTCAGCTTTTTGGCTCACTACCCTAGCTGTGGTGTCGGTGGGCATTGCATCCCGGTGGATCCTTATTATCTGATCGAGAGAGCTAAGGCCAGCGGCTTCACGCACGAGTTCCTGCGCCTAGCGCGGGAGATTAATAACTATATGCCGACTTTCACAGTTGATTTGGTGGCTCAGGCTCTCAATGACCGCCAAAAGTCAATTAAGGGAGCAAATATTGGTATTTTGGGTCTGGCCTACAAGAAAAACATCAGTGACACCCGCGAATCACCAGCTTACGAAATTATCGAGTTGCTGGAAAAAATGGGAGCCAAACTACATATTTACGATCCTTTCGTAAAGGATGGATCAAATGCTGATAGCTTGGGAGATGTATTGAAAAAGTCCGAATGTTTAGTGATTACAACTGATCACGATGAATTTAAAGGACTGGGTGTAGCCGACTTAGAAAAAAATGATATTCTGGCTGTCATTGATGGTAAAAATTGTTTAGATAAAGACAGCTTTACCAAGTCGACCGTATCCTATCAAGGTATCGGCCGGTAAAATAATATAGCCACAATGAAATTAGTAGTCATAATTCCGGCCTACAATGAAGCTAAGACGATCGCGACCGTGATCAATAAGATTCCCCGTGATTTGGCGGGGGTTGATCGGGTAGAAGTCGTAGTTATCAATGATGGCTCAACTGATCAGACTGCCAAGCTAGCTCAGGAAGTGGGAGCGGTAGTTGTTAGTTTGAAGCAAAATCAAGGTGTAGGTGGTGCTTTTTCGGCTGGCATGAAAGCTGCTCTCAAGCGAAAAGCAGGGGTTATCGTCAATATTGACGCCGACGGACAATTTAACCCGCAAGATATTCCTAAATTAGTCTCCCCTATTTTACAAGGCGAGGCCGATTTTGTGACTTGCAGCCGATTTAAAGATAAAGAGTTGGTACCCACCATGCCGGCGCTCAAAAAACTCG
>JBDRPV010000088.1:0-10501 GCA_043826745.1 Parcubacteria group bacterium | reverse complement strand
AGGAATTAGGATATCTTTTTGAGCGATTAGCCCCATAGCTGAACTGCCATCACGGTTATCGTAAACAATATCGTCATTGATAATAATACTGGTTTCTATGTTAGGGTTGGTAAAATTAGCTGAAGCCACTGTCAATCGTTGGTCGATTTCTCCATCAACCCACACCTGGTCTTCTACGAATATGACACCGTTAGCTGGTAGATTATACTGCACAGGAGCCGACTCTGTTTTGATGTCAATATTACGCCATTGCCAACCATCAGTAAAGTCCCAACCGTAAGTCTGGTGTGTCTCAGTTACTTTAGAAGCTGAGAAAGTAGAGGAACTGTAATTAAAGCTTAAGTGCCAACCAAATTCACCAGAATCGCCAAGATACTGACCGGCCTCAGTTTTCATGTCATCCAAGTCAAGGATTATTTGGTTGAAATCAATCGAATTAATGGGATGAGCGGGGGGAAAACGCCATAGCTCTTGGATTGATCCCGCCCCCCAGACTCCCACGTGTTCTTCGTTATCACAATCATGTTCCGGTCCACAAATGTATGTTGCCAGCGGGCTATCAACTGTTGAATCAGATTCGCCGTCAAAACGGACACCACCATTAGAATGCATTTTTCCTACTATTTCTTCACCTTCTCCGATCCAAGCGTTACTGTTGGTCAGAAAGGCGTAATCAGAAAGAGCTGGCATTGCTAGGCGTGCTTCTAAAGTACGGGTGATTCCCGGATCGCTATCAATATAGCCGGTAGAAGTGACAGTAACCACCGTTGAGCCCAAAGGGGGTTCGCCGATTTCCAAGTGATAGTAGCCTATTTTTTCGCCATCGACATTATAGTAATCATAATCAGCGCCACCCCCGGTAAAATCTTCTGGTTCATGAGCTAATCGCCATTTATAAAAGTTGACACCGGCTTCAGCAATCTGGAAGGTTTGCTCTAATTTCTGCTTTTTCAAAGAAGCTTTATGGAGTAGGGACATTATTTGAATCAGAGATACGCCGATAGTCATAAAGACAGCACAAAAAACAATCACCAACACTAAAATACTACCACGTTGTGATTTATCAGATTTTGAATCTTGCTCGCCCATGCCTACCGGCAGGCAGGCGGCAAGTGGGTATTTTGGGCTCATGTCTAAAGATTATCTTTTAGATTTCTCAGTTGTGCTTCAGTTGTCACTGTCAGAGGAGCAGGTGGAGTGTTACTATCAACATCAATTATAAGATCTATTCTAATTAATCGCACCTGACTTTTATTTACGGGGAAAGATAAGAATGAAGTAGTCCCTTCATAGTCACGGTCGTAGTAAGTGAATATGTTTGCGGTGTTGTTGGCTATATAATTAGCCAATATATTTTCCTGCTCAGTTCCATTATAGTTTGGTGGCTGTCCGGAGGGTTCAGTGACTCCCCGTTTTAAATCAGTCCCAGACAAAAAGTATCGTACTTTCTCGGCATCAACGTCTCCGTCAACGTTAGTATAAAATGTCAGCGATTGTCCTTCGGCCACTTCGAGAGGGTAGCTGCCAGCATTGGAGTCCATACTACTTCTAATTTCTCCGGCCATTGCTGTTAAGGCTCGGCGAGCGTTGTTTTGCGCCACAATTCCCTTCACGCTTTTGTTTTGTGCTCTCAGCCCCATCCAAAAATAAGAGGTAGTAATCACTAGAGCTACTCCAAAAATTCCCAAAACCACTATCATTTCCAGGAGGGTAATACCAGCTGTTCGCTTTTTTGTTTTTACTTGCTGTTTCATTATTGGGAAGCCATTAGTACTTCTCTGACTGTTTGATCGGACACATCGGTCGGATCAGAGAAGTCAATGTAGCCAGTTTTGCTTATCTCTAAGGTGTAGGTCATAGCTTGCAGAGGAGTGAAAAAGGCCTGACCGGCGGTGCCAGTTTGTTTAGTATCATCAAAGCCATTGCCGTAGAGGTGAACGGTAGCGTCAGCCAAAGAAACATCGTCATTGTCGTGCACTACTACTCGTAAAGTGTGGTCGGCGTGACTTGTAAGAGTAACAATGGTAGTCCGGTCGTCATTGGGAGCAACATTATTTGGGTTGGGAGGATTTATCTCCACAACATCGAAATTAGCGTCTGCTTCGATTGTGTTATAGGAATCCCATTCAATATCAGATAGAACTAATTGTCCGGCTCCGTCGGTAGATTGTCCTTCAAATTTATTTCTTGGCACTGGTTCATTATCACCGTTTAGCCCCAGCCGCCTTTCTCCAGTAATGGCCAAAGGTATACTAGGTATAGAGATACCATCATCATCTTGAGTCTTAATAGTTAACAGGCTAACTAAATCAATGGTGAAACTAGCTTCCTCTACCTGTCCTTCGAAGATGGAGCGATGAGGATTGTCCGGATCGGGTAATTCAGCTGTTAGTTCTGAAGTATAGTCGGAGGTATAACCACTTTTGGTTACTTGGATAGCATAATTAGCGTTGCCATCGGGAGTTAGAGCATAGAACACTCTTTTTCCGTCGGCATTAGTAGTATCAGAAAAACTGAGACCGAGATTAGGGTTGTTTACTTGGATGGTAGCTCCCGGCACCGGTTGGTTGCTAGCATCAAAAACCGTAATGGCCAATACTCCCCCTGGCACTTCAACCTCTTCTATGCCCTGCGGTGAAATATCAGTATGTAAGGCGACTGGTGTATTATTGTAAAATTTATCCCAGGATAACTCTACTTTTACTTTTTTGTAGTCAGCTCCCAGGGTATCAGTAGGTACAGTATCGTCAAAGGGATCATCAAAATAGATAACACTAGTATTAATGGTATAAGTCACATTATCAACCACCTTCGTTTGAGTACTAGGGATGTTGCCTTGAGGCCAACCAGTAGTGGTACCAATATCACCGTAGGGGAGATTATGGATCATCTCCATCTGCTGGTTGGCAATGCCGGTGGCAGTAGTGCGAGCTTCGCTGATAGCTGAGCTTTGAATCACCATGCGAAATATTGCAAACACCGCCGCAAAGACTATACCAATGATAGTGATAGCGATGAGTACTTCGATTAGAGTCGATCCCCGTTTTTTTTGTTTGGTGTAGGTAGACAAAAGTCTGTTTTTAAAGCTTATTAGAAATTCTCCATTAGGGAGTAAATTGGTGAAATAATAGACACGGCTACAATACCAACTCCCAGCCCTAATAGTACCATTAGTACTGGTTCTAGGATAGAGGAGAGATCGTTCATTGTCTGCGTAACTTTGCTTTCGTAGAAATCAGCTATTTCTTCCAGAATATTATCTAAAGTACCGGTTTCTTCTCCCACCATCACCATCTGAGTAGTTAAAGGCGGGAACAGTTTTTTATTATCCTCTAAAATATTTGCCAGTTTTATTCCTTTTTTGATTTTGTTGGCAGCGTCTAACATAACTTTTTTATAGTGAACGTTTCCCAACACATCCCCGGTAATACTAAGGGCTTCAACAATAGAGATGCCACTGCGCAAAAGGGTACCCATGGTACGGGAGAAACGGGCTAAGTTAATCTGCTTGATAATCGGACCCAAAATGAACAGTCTTAGGTTAAAAGTGTGGACTTTTTCTTTTCCGCCTTTAGTGCGAGAATAAAACACGAATAAAATAGTAGAGATGATTCCGACAATTGCGACGTAAAGACCGTAAGATTGAATGAAATCGGAAAAAGCGATCAGGATTTTAGTGGTAAGTGGCAGTTCTACCTGAAAATCTTTAAAAATATCAGTTAATTTAGGTAAAACCATCGTTATCATCATGACGACCACTGTTAACATAGTAAGTAGTACTACAGACGGGTACATCATGGCACTTCTTACTTTAACTATCAGGTCTCTGTCCTTTTTCATCTGAACAGCCAATTCTTTAAGAACTTGCTCTAAGTTGCCACTTACCTCGCCCACTCTGATCATGCTGACATAAAAAGGGGGGAATATCTTGGGGTAAGATCCTAAGCTCGAGGCGAGTTCAGTCCCTTTTTCTACACTTTGCTTGACGTCGCCGATAGTTTTTTTGAATTTTTTATTGGTAGTCTGTTTATCCAAAATGTCTAGAGCGCGTATAATAGAAAGCCCTGACTTAATCATTACCTGTAAGTTCTGAGTAAACAATATTTTATCGATAGTGGGAACTCCACCAAAAATCACCGCACCACCTTTTTGTGTCTTCTTTTTCCCGTCCGAATCTGATTTAGCTTGGGTAAGTAGTAATCCTTGGTCACGTAAAATTTTGGCTAGACTACTCTTGTTACTAGCGTTAAGAGCACCACTTTTCATTTGACCCTCTTGGTCACGAGCTGTGTAAGTGAATTTGGGCATATTCTAAATTAACTAAGCTACTCTTTGGAAACCCGTAGTATTTCATTAATAGTCGTGAGTCCGGATAATACTTTAATGAAGCCGTCTTGAATCATAGATATCATTCCGTCTTCCATTGCTTTGGCTTGTATTTTTTCACTCGGGACACAGTTAACGATCAACTCTTTAATACTATTTGTGATTTCCAGTATTTCATAAATACCAGTTCGTCCTTTATAACCTTGCATGTTGCAGTGTTCGCAACCTTTACCGCGGTGAAAAGTTAATTCGGTGAGAGATTTTTTTTTGTCTAGTATTTTTTCTTTAATTAGCACTTGCATCATGCCTTCTAAATCGAACTCTTTTTCTAGAACGGCTGCGGTTTTTTTATCAAGCTGGTATTCTTCGCTACAGTTTTTGCAAATTCGACGAGCCAAACGCTGAGCGATAACCACATTAAGAGTGGAAGCGACTAAAAATGGCTTAGCCTTCATATCAATCAATCGAGGGGCAGCTCCAGCTGCACTCATGGTATGTAGAGTGGAGAGAACTAGATGACCTGTTAGGGCGGAATGGATAGCCATCTCGGCTGTTTCTTCATCCCGAATTTCTCCAACCATAATGATATCGGGATCTTGTCGGACTAGAGAGCGTAGCCCGGTAGAAAAGGTGAAACCGATTTTAGGTTTGACTTGACTTTGATTAATGCGGGACATGCGGTACTCAATTGGATCTTCAATCGTAGCGATATTAACTTCAGTAGAATTAAGCATATTCATAATCGAGTAAAGAGTCGTGGTTTTACCTGAACCGGTGGGGCCAGTGACCAAGATCAAGCCATTTGGCTTTTTAATATTTCTTTTGGCTACTTTGAGGGTAGACCGTTGAAAACCGAGTTCTTCCAGAGTTAAAATTCGGTCTGATTCCACTAATAGACGCATTACCACTTTTTCTCCATCAAATATGGGAATAATAGAAACACGGAAAGAGATCTTTTGTTCATCCTTCTCTGTTTTGAAACGGCCATCTTGCGGCAGGCGGTGCTCATCAATTTTTAAGTTGGCGAGAACTTTGATGCGAGCGACAACACCAGCGATAATTTCTTTTGGTAGAACAATAACGTCGTGCAGAATACCGTCAATTCGATAGCGGACGATCACATTCTTTTCTAAAGGTTCGATGTGAATATCGCTAGCTCCCTGAATGATAGCATGTTCAATGAGGGTATTTACTATACTGACGATCGGTAGATCTTCGGCTAGTTTTTCGAGATCTTCAGGGGAAGCGGTTCGAGAGGCGGCTAGACTTTGGTCAATGATGTCTTTGAATTCTTGTCTTAGCCCGCGTCGGTATTGTTTTAGCACTGACAGAATACTTCCCTTAGTGGCGACGTGAGGGTAGATACGTTTACTTATAATCTTTTTGATAGATTCAATTGTCTGCAAATCCTCCGGGTTGGTCATAGCTACCTTCAAACCAGCTTCATCTTCGTCAAAAGCAATTATTTCATGTTTTTTAGCGATGAGTTCGGGAATTTGGAAGAGGATGTCTTTGCGAATAAGAGTTTTTGATAAATCAGCAAAGGGAATCTTGGTTTGGCGGGACAGCTCTTGAGCCAGATCTTCTTCGCTGACGATATTCTCGGCTAGAAGTAAATCAGTAACATCCTTTTTTTCTTTAGTTGCTTTGGCTACAAATACATCAAAATCGCGGGTATTAACTAAACCCTTCTCAATCAAACTGACTTTGAGTTTTTTAGTGTCTAGTGGCATTGGAAGTTATTTTTTGTTTTAGTTTTTTTGACCATGAAGTCACCTCAACTTAGCTTATTATAGCATAAAAAATGGGGCTTGGCTAGGGCTTTTTAGGCTTTTTCAGCTGTCTTTTTGGCGGCGGTTTTGCTAAAATTGACTAAATAAGCAAAATACTATGAGCGTGAAAGGCATAATCTTCGATGCGGACGGGGTGATAATTAAATCCGAAATGTTCAGCATCCAATATTGTAAAGAATTTGGTATCTCAGCGGACGGGATGCTTCCGTTTTTTAATGGTGTGTTTGCTGATTGCAAAGTGGGTCGAGCTGATATCAAAGAGGAGCTAAAGCCATTTTTGCCCAAGTGGAAATGGACGGGGTCAGTTGATGAGTTTTTGCAATACTGGTTTAAGGCTGAGCATCATGTTGACCAGAAAATGATAGAAAAAATAAAGGAGCTACAATCGCAAGACATAAAATGCTATCTAGCTACTGACAATGAAAAATATCGCACAGAGTATTTGCGAGAGGAGATGGGGTTTGGCAAATTGTTTGCTGAAATTTTTTCTTCGGCGGACATTGGCTGCGAAAAAACGGATAAGCGTTTTTGGCGGAAAGTTTACGAAACTGTGGGAGGAAATGTTGTCGAGAAAAATGAAATTATGTACTGGGATAATGATCAGGACAACATCGAAGTGGCTCAGGAGTTTGGATTAGTGGGGTATTTATATAAGGATTTCGCTGAATTTGAGAAGATTATTGATTTGACAATTAAAAACGACAAGGAAATTGTTCGTACCGCGGCTTGTTTTATCGAATATGATGGTAAGTTTTTAATTCTTCATCGTCATCCGGAGAAGCCGCAAGGAGATACCTGGGGGCTAGCAGCAGGCAAGGTAGATATTGGGGAAAGCGATAAATTGGCCGTAGTTAGGGAAATAGAGGAAGAAGTAGGTTTTAAAGTTGCTCCCGAAAGGTTAGAATTTCTGGGAGCTTTTACTTGGGGCTATGATGATATATTTTTGATTCTACCGACTTATCGGACGGTGCTGGATGAGCCAGTAGAAATTACTTATAGTCCGACTGAGCATCAAGATTATCTGTGGGTGACGCCGGGAGAGTGCTACGCGCGTCAAGATTTGATTAGAGGGTTTCATGAACTTTTGGAAAAAGTTGGCTATATAAAAAAATAGAAAATGAAAACATCAATTAAAAAAGGTCTCGGCTTTGGTCTGGCCTCCGGAGTAATTACTACCCTAGGCTTGATGGTAGGACTGAGTTCGAGCACACAGTCAGTGATAGCTGTTATCGGCGGAGTAGTGATAATCGCTTTGGCTGATGGAATGTCGGATGCTTTAGGTATTCATATCTCAGAAGAAGCGGAGAATATCCACAGCGGACGAGAGATCTGGGAATCGACGCTGGCGACGCTATTTTCTAAAGTTATCGTGGCTTTGAGCTTCGTCGTCCCCGTCTTAATTTTCCCACTAACAGCGGCTATCATAGTCAGTATCGGTTGGGGCTTGTTGTTGATCGCTGCTTTTAGCTACTATACTGCTCGGCAAGATCAGCATACATCTTCACCAAAAGTAATTGTCGAGCATCTAGCGATTGCGGGGTTGGTTATTGTTGCCTCTCACTATGTGGGCGAGTTGGTTTATTATTTTACGCATTAATATTGGGTTTGTTTTAATGAATACTAAAAGCGGTGAGGCTGACTTTATTCTCGTATTCTGTTAAAATATAGGGGATCGAGTTCGAATATTAGTAATAAGTAAAAATAATATTATGAGCGAGCGAAAAGGAGTTGATCCAGATTCAATTAGTTCTCTGCCACATGCTACTGAATCAGCTGAGGGAGGAGTTGACTTAGATTCTATGGTATCGCCCAATGAAGGAATAGAGACAGTCGCTAGTATTGAAGAAGAAATAAAGGGCGCTAAAAGTTTAGGAGAGTTATCTGATATTATTGATGTGGCAAAGTGGACTAGAGACGAAATGGCAGAGGGGACGAGAAGGGAGCGAGAAAATAGAGAAGACGCAGTTCCACTTATGAAGTATGATAACGTGAGAAGAGAAGTACTGAATAGATTTACGGAGCTTTATGAAAAAGAATTACGTGATGCTAAGAGTGCGGATCAGTTGTTTGATATTATTAGAGCGGCAACTGGAATTAGAAGCGAAATGGAAAAAAGAACAGTATCGAAAGGAGGAGGAAAGGGAGAGACGGATTTATTCGCGGGGATCAATAATGTGAGTAAAGACGTACAGGATAAATTAAAGGAACTTTATGTTGATAATATTGAGGCTGGAGACAGCGCTTGTAACTCTATCGGTCCTAGGCTGTTACGAGAAAACAGTGAAGAAGCTAAGCGGCTAGTTGTAAAGTATGGAGATCCCGACACAGGAATGATTCGTATGGATAATTTCGGTTCGTGGTCTAGAGAATTTGTAGCTGGTGGTAATAAATGGCAAATTGATCATTTGGCTCATACTAGGCTGAATAATTGTTGGAACAATGTAAAATTTGAAGGTGTGAAAAATGAGTTTGAAGCGCAATACGATATGACAGGCTAAAGGTAGAAGTAAACACTACTGGAATAATAAAAAAGAGCCCGCATGATTGACAGGGGCTCTTTTCTGATTGTGTAAACTAATTTTCCCCTTTTTTATTCGTCATTACATTAACTCCAAGTTTTTTGGCAAGTTTAACTTTTTCATTTTGCATATGTTCTATTTCTTCTGGTGAGGCTATCAAAATATCCTCGTTTAAACCTACTCGCTTAGCAATTACAATCTGGATAGCAATATTAACAATTTTAGCGATGCTTCCCTTGGCTAACCCTAAAACTATTTCTTTATCTTCTTGGCAAAAATCCATAATACTATTTGTTGCTGAAGATAGCTTTTCTGTGAATGCTTCATTTCCCTCGAGAGAACTGAAAATATTTCCTGCGCTGGTGGCTATTTGTTTCCTGATCTTTTTGTCTTCAGCGGAAGCATCTATAGAAGATTGATCATTGAAGACTGCTATTGTCGTATGTTCAACAACCTGATCAAACGCTTTTGTAAAATCCTCCGGAACAGTAACCTTTTCCTCATAGTCTCTGGCAATATTACGATATAATACCTCTACGGCTCTCCTGAAAATAGGGCTATTCTTTATTTGCTCCGTTACTTCTCCTTTCATAGATTCCAAATGTCCTTGGTTTATTTCACCGTCCATAATGTTAGCGTTAAATATTTTATTACTTTACTTCTTCCTCTCCTCATACTTCGCAATAGTGACCATCGTTTTCATTACGCTATCAGGAGTTAAAGAAAGACTATCAATTCCACAGTCTACCAGAAATTCAGCCACCTCCGGGAAATCAGAAGGCGCTTGGCCGCAGATGCCAACATATTTTTTGGCTTTTTTAGCTTCGTCGATAGCCATTTTCAGTAAAGTTTTAACGGCCGGGTTTCTTTCGTCGTAAATATGAGATACTAGGCCGGAGTCCCTGTCTAAGCCAAGAGTTAACTGGGTGAGATCATTAGAACCAATCGAGAAGCCATCAAAGATTTTCAAAAACTCCTTAGCCAAGATGACATTAGAGGGAATTTCACACATCACGATCACTTTCAGCCCATTTTTACCTTTACTTTGCTTTAACCCATACTTCTCCAGTAATTTGATAACTTTTTTCCCTTCTTCGGGGGTACGACAGAAAGGAACCATTATTCGCATGTTAGTCAATCCCATGTCTTCGCGAACGGTTCTGAGAGCTTCACATTCTAGAGCAAAGGCCTCTTCGTATTGATCTGAATAATAGCGACTGGCGCCTCGCCATCCCAGCATCGGGTTTTCTTCGTGCGGTTCAAAATACTTGCCGCCGATCAAATTAGCGTACTCGTTACTTTTGAAATCTGCTAGGCGGACGATTACCGTATGAGGCCAATAAGCAGCCACAATCCGACTGACACCTTCTGCCAATTTTTTGATGTAGAATTCCTTCCGGTTTTTCCAGCCGTAAGTCATCTCATTAATTTGTTTTTTAGTCTCTGCGTCTTTGACTTTATCAAAGTGCAACAAAGCGAGGGGGTGAATTTTAATATGGTTGAGAATAATAAGCTCTTCACGAGCCAAGCCAACACCGGAATGAGGAATTTGTGCGGAATCAAAGGCAATAGCCGGATCGGCCACGTTGTGCATAATTTTTACCCGAGAAGTCTTGAGTTTGGAGAGATCGGTTTTTTTGATTTTAAAAGGAATTTTGCCTTTATAGACATAACCACGTTCTCCTTCAGCACAGGAAACAGTTATATCTTGGCCGGTCTTTATGCTTTGCGTGGCGTTCTGAGTGCTAACCACGCAGGGGATACCTAACTCGCGGGAAACGATAGCGGCGTGGGAAGTGCGCCCGCCAGAGTTTGTAACAATGGCCGAGGCAATTTTCATGATTGGCTCCCAATCAGGGTCAG
>JBDRPV010000087.1:0-6859 GCA_043826745.1 Parcubacteria group bacterium | reverse complement strand
TTTTAACAAATTGCCTGATAGTTTCTGCCTGGCTGTCCGACAGTATGCCGATATTCATCATTATTACGGTTTTGGCTTTATCATTCAGTCCGGGTGACTGAATATCTTTATCGGTTATTACTTTATACGGCAGTAGCGGTGTTCGGCGCCTGGTGGTTTTATTATAAATTAGATTGGGACTTAATCCATGTTCCTGGGGTGGGAGATTTTAATATTGGTTGGTGGTATGTTCCCTTGTTTATAATAATTTTGGTAGCTACGTCTTTTTCTGTTAATGAGGCGGACGGTCTGGATGGTCTGGCTGGGGGGATTTTGTTGACTTGTTTTGGGGCTTACGCAGTGATTTCCTTTATGCAGGGTAAGATAGAGTTGGCCGCTTTTTGCGGGGTGATTGTGGGGGCGTTGTTAGCTTTCTTATGGTTTAATATCTATCCCGCCCGTTTTTTCATGGGTGATACGGGGGCAATGTCGCTGGGAACAACTCTTGGTATTGTTGCCATGCTGACCAACACGGCTTTAGTCTTGCCTCTCATCGCTCTACCACTGGTCATTGAATCACTTTCGGTTCTGGTGCAAATTCCGTATAAGAAATTAACTGGCAAAAAAGTATTTTTAAGCACTCCTATTCATCATCACTTTGAGGCTAAAGGATGGCCGGAGACTAAAGTAACGATGCGTTTCTGGATTATTGCCGTGGTGTCGGCCGTACTAGGGATGGTAGTAGGATTAATTGGCGGAGGCTAAATTTATGATTGGTATTTTTGACTCAGGGGTGGGTGGTCTGACTGTTGTCAAACAGGTGATCAAAGCCTTGCCCCAATACAAAATAGTTTACTTTGGCGACACCGCCCGCGTGCCTTATGGCAACCGGAGCGAAGAAATCGTCAAAAAATATTCGCTGCAAGATGTGGAGTTTTTATTAGAGAAAAACGCTGAAATAATTGTTATTGCTTGTCACACGGCTTCGGCGGTCGCCGCTGATTATTTGCGGGAGAAATTTCCCCAGCTAAAAATCTTTGATGTTGTTCAGCCGGGACTTGATCAAGCACAAGCAGTGACCAGAAATAAGAGAGTTGGTATCATTGGCACCGAAGCGACTGTCAAAAGTAGAGCCCACGAGCGTTATTTGAAAAAAATTGATCCGCAAATTAAAGTATTTTATCAGGCTTGTCCCTTGTTGGTTCCCCTGGTAGAAGAAGGCTGGCTCAAGCGACAAGAAACGCGTCGTATTGTCCGTCATTATTTAAAATCATTGAAGAAAAATAAGATTGATACGCTGGTGCTGGCTTGTACTCATTACCCTTTGCTGGCTAAGGTAATAGCGGAAGTAGCGGGCAAGAGCATCAAGGTCGTTGATCCAGCGCAGGAAGTAGCTACTCAGATAAAGGAATATCTCCAGGAAAATCCAATCGTAGCGGGCAAGCTTACTAAGAGTGGACAGCAACACGAATTTTTTGCCAGTGATGTTTCTGACAAATTCAAAGATATCAGCCATAAAGTGTTAGGTGAGAAAGTAAACGTGCAGTCAGTCGACATTATCTAAAATAACAAATAACTTATGCTAGACCTACTTTTTTGGATCGCTATCTTTGTAATTAGTTTGGCAGTCTTGATAAAAGCCGCTGACTATTTTACCAAGTACAGTGAAAAGTTGGGATCAGCCCTTGGCATTCCCCAGTTCATTATCGGCGTGACGATTGTCAGTATCGGCACCTCTTTACCAGAGCTGGCTACTAGTTTGATCGCTGTTTTTAAAGGATCGACCGAAATCGTGGCTGGCAACGCCGTTGGTTCCAATATCGCTAATATTTTACTAGTAGTCGGTTTGGCGGCTGTCCTCAGTAGGAAGATGGTAGTGAAGCGGAGCCTAATCAATCTGGATGCACCTCTTTTGTTGGCGGTGACGTTTTTGGCAGTGTTTGTGCTGTGGGATAAGCAAGTTACTTTTGTCGAAAGCCTTTTCTTGATAGCGAGTTATTTAGTTTATATTTTGTATTCTATTTATTCGCGTAGTAAAGCCGAAGAAAGTAATAGTCAGAAAAAAGGCGAAGTATCGTTTAAAATGGTCGCCATGATAGCTCTGGGTGGTCTTGGAGTTTATTTAGGAGCCAAATATTCGATCGATTCTGTTCTAAATATCTCGGAAATCTTGAAAATAAATTCGTCCGTGATTGCTTTATCCGCTATAGCGCTGGGTACTTCTTTGCCAGAGGTGTTAGTTTCGGTAAGCGCTGCCCGCAAGGGTAATTATGAAATGGCTCTGGGTAATGTCTTTGGTTCCAACATCTTCAATATCGCTATGGTGATCGGAATTCCCGGACTGATTTCTACTCTGGGCGTCTCAAGTGAGACATTTTTAATTGCCATTCCTTTTATGGTGGCCGCAACGGTGCTGTACGTGGTTTCCGGAATTTCCCAAAAAATCTATAGTTGGGAGGGTGCGTTGTATCTTATAATATATTGCTTGTTTATTGGGAAGTTGTTTGGACTGGTGTGAGATATTTCGCGGTCACCATGACCGCTGCGCTCACCTGTAAGACTGGGCCTGCCTGCCGGCAGGCAGGTTCACTATAGCGGTTATGGTGAACCGCAAAATAATGGATTGAGATGAAGATATCTTCTAAAAAACTATCGGAGCATTTTGAGCTAGTTCAGGGAATTGCGTATAATAAAGGGAAGTGTCTTCAGTGCGAATATGCCGATGATAGTCAGGTAGCAGTTATCGAAAGAAAAGAATACTTAGAAAGCTTTGACATTGATCCGCAACAGGTTGTGCTGCAGAATCAGCAGCATACAGCCAACATTACGGTCGTTACTCAAGAAGACAGGGGACTGGGCATATTTAGCAAGCAAACGGCTATTAAGGACAACGACGGACTAATTACGGCTGAATCTGACGTGTATCTAGGAGTTTTTACGGCTGATTGTGTACCCATTTCCTTTTACGACCCGCAGCAAAAAGTAGTGGGTATTGCTCACTCTGGTTGGCAAGGAACGGTTAAAAACATTGCTGGCAAGATGGTTAGGCGAATGATTGAGCAGTTCGGCTCGATTCCAGAAGATATTATCGTCTACCTCGGACCATCTATTGGTTCTTGTTGCTATGAAGTGAGCCGGGCGAAGGATGATCGGGTGGCTAAATTTAACGCTGAGTTCGGTAGTCGGGTGGTAAAAAAGAAGAGTGAAAAAGTTTATCTCGATCTCTGGCGGGCAGTTGAGCTGCAATTAGAGCGGGTAGGAGTGCCGGCGGAAAATGTTGAAATGTCGAAAATATGCACGTGTTGCGGCAATAAGTATAAATTACCATCGTATTATCGAGACAGTAAAAGAGGAAATGTAGGTACGATGTTGTCGGTTATTGGGAGACAAGCGCAATAAATATGAATCTATCCCACTTCGAAAACAAGAATATCCACATTGTTGGCGTATCCGGTGCTGAAGGCTCAGCAGTGGCTGAGTTTTTGACCGACAATCTTAGGGAGGCCAAGATCACCGCTCATGATTTTTGTCAGGAGAAAGACTTTAAAAAAAGCTTTTATTCATTTCATGATGCTTATGACGAAGAGGAAAAAGCCGAATTATTCGAGAAACTCTCGAATCTACCAATCAAATTTCACTTCAAAGCCGAATATCTAAAAGACATTGAGCAAGCTGATCTCATTTTCGTCCCCCAATCCTGGTTTCGTTACCAGGAAAACAAGAAATTACTGGCTTTGGCTGACAAAACCCCTTTTTACAATATTACTAAGCTTTATTTTACCCTTTGCCCCTGCCCGATTGTAGCGGTGACGGGTACTTCCGGGAAATCAACTACCACCCGTCTAATTTACGAGATCTTACGTCAAGGAGAGAAAAAGGTCTGGTTGACCGGAAATGATCGACAAAATGTTCAAGTGCTATCAGAAATAGCTAAGATGAGCAGCAAAGACATTATGGTGATGGAGGTAAGCAACCGACAGCTTAAGATAGATTTAGGAAAATCGCCACAAGTAGCCGTTATTACTAATATTACGCCTAACCATCTTGATGATCATAAGGATTACGCTGATTATATAGCTGCTAAACAAAATCTCCTAAAATACCAGAGTAACCAAGATTTCGTTGTCTTAAATCACGATAATGAAGTAACTCGCCAGTTTGCTGCCAAAAGTAAAGCAAGCTTGTATTTATTTAGTCAGCGCGAAGAGCTAACTAAAGGATGCTATGTTAAGCAGGGTAGTATTTATCTCAATGATGGAGATAGTGAACACAAGATTTGTTCAGTCAACGATATCATATTGCCGGGCCCACACAATATTAGCAATGTTCTAGCAGCGGCTATGGCTAGTTTTCTATTGGGGGTCAGCACTAAGCATATTAGAGAAATAACGACATCTTACCAAGGCCTCCCTTCACGCCTGGAGTTTGTTCGCGAGATAAACAAAGTAAAGTATTATGAGGATTCATCGTCCTGCAACCCGGATGGCACTCGAGCAGCCATTAAGTCATTTAAGAACCCTCTCATTCTAATTGCTGGTGGTTCTCGTAAGGCGAAAATGCCGGACGAATACCAGCAATTAGCTGAGGATGTTGCTAAAAGCAAAATTAAGGTATTATTGTTGATAGGCGAAGAAGGGTTGAGTATTGAGGAAGCGATCAGGCAGGAGTTTGCTAAGCAAGGAATAAGTCGCATGCTGATAAAGCAATGCTCTGATTTGGCCGAAGCAGTTGATAATGCTCATACCGCCTCCGATCCGGGCGATGTGGTAGTCTTATCACCTGGCTGCGAAAGCTTTGGCATGTTCAAAGATTATCGCGATCGGGGACGTCAGTTTAAAAAGTTAGTCGGAGCGTTGTCAGAGTAGATTACAAACATCAGATATCAGATTGTGAATATCGAGAATCTGCTATCTGAAATCTGTCATCTATTATCTATATTTTATGGCTGAAAAAAAGCACAAACCGGATTATTGGCTAGTGATTACCGTAATGATTTTATTGGTAGTTGGTTCAGTGATGCTTTCTTCTGCTAGTGCAGTGGTGTCTTACGAGAATTTTGGCAACAACTATCAGTATTTAAAGCATCAACTTTTTTATGGGGTCTTGTTTGGTTTGCTAGCGATGATTATTACATCTCGCATTAATTATCGTTTCTGGAAAAAATTTGCTGCTATTTTACTGGGGGTAACTTTAGTACTCTTACTGGCAGTTTTTATTCCGGGTATTGGCCTGGAGTATGGTGGGGCGAGAAGATGGATATCGTTAGGTGCGGCTACGATGCAGCCAACCGAAATTGTAAAACTGACCTTTATCTTATACTTAGCCACCTGGCTGGAAAAACGGCAAAAGGGTATCCGGGACTGGAAATTTGGTTTCTTGCCTTTTGTCACTGTTTTAGGAATTATTGGGTCGTTGATAATGTTACAGCCCGACTTGGGCACCATGTCTGTTATTATTGTTTCGGCTATCGCGGTCTATTTTATCGCTGGTGCGCGTTGGCGCCACTTGGCTACCATTGGTGGAGCAGGGATAGTGCTTTTTTGGATAATGATTAAGGCGGCTCCATACCGAATGGCGCGCTTTACTGTCTTTTTAAATCCCGAACTTGACCCGCAAGGAATTGGCTATCAAATTAACCAAGCTTTGTTAGCAGTTGGCTCGGGAGGGTTGTTCGGTCGAGGATTAGGCAAAAGCATTCAGAAATATAATTATTTACCGGAAGCAACCGGCGATTCTATTTTTGCGGTAATGGCGGAAGAGTTAGGTTTTATTAGGATATTATTTTTAATTGGCGTTTTTGTATTTCTAGCTGTTCGTGGTTTTATGGTAGCCAAGAAAGCACCAGATATTTTTGGTAAGCTAGTTGCCGTTGGCATTACCAGTTGGATTGCTTTTCAGGCTTTTATAAATATAGCAGCTATGGTGGCGTTGGTACCGCTGACGGGTATTCCACTGCCGTTTATCAGTTATGGAGGAACGGCTTTACTGTTTACGCTGGCGGCGGTAGGAATTTTGATTAATATCTCCCAATATACCAAGACAGCTCAAGGTCTTTCAGTTGACCGACGGATACGGCGGAATATTGGCGGGGAAAGGGAGAAATAAGCTATGCGTATTTTACTAACGGGTGGTGGTACCGGTGGTCATGTTATGCCAGTATTGGCGGTAGCAAAAGCCATAAATGATATTTTGCCAGCTGAGCCGCAGTACTTGTGGGTGGGTTCGCGCCAAGGTTTGGAAGGTAAACTAGCTGTGGCCAATAAAATCCCCTTTAAGTCGGTGGCAACGGGTAAGCTGAGAAGGTATTGTTCGTTTTTCAATATCATCGATGTTTGTAAAATACCGCTGGGCATTATTCAGTCTATTTTCGTAATTGGAAAGTTTAGGCCAGATGTTATTTTTAGTAAGGGTGGTTATGTTAGTATACCAGTAGTAGTAGCGGGCTGGTTGTGGCGCGCGCCGATTATTACTCACGAATCAGATATTATTCCGGGCTTGGCCAATAAGATTATCGCTCGTTTGGCACAGAAAATAGCTGTTAGTTTTCCGCAAACGGGGCAATATTTTTCTGGCCGCCGGGTTATAGTAACTGGCAATCCGCTGCGAGCAGAGATCTTAGCTGGTGACCAAGCGAGAGCGCGAGATAAATTCAATTTGTTGAGCGACAAACCAGTTATTCTCGTAGTTGGTGGCAGTCAAGGAGCGCGGAAGTTTAATGAAATACTACTAGAAGCTTTGCCTCAGCTATTTGAGAACTATCAGGTGTTGCATGTTTGTGGGCAGGATAATTACCAATCAGTGCAGATGCAAGTTAAGGAGTCTGGGCTGGAGCGAAAGGGTTATTGTTTGCAATCTTTTTTGTCTGCGCCAGCGATGGGAG
>JBDRPV010000086.1:0-15910 GCA_043826745.1 Parcubacteria group bacterium | reverse complement strand
GTCTTTCGTAGACACATCAAGACAACCGACCAACTTAATTTATAATAGGAGGGATAGATGGCTAAAGAACATCGTCTTTTATCGAAATCATATCTTTTTTTATACTTCACTTCTTCTCTTGTGGGGGGAGTGGTGGTTGCTTCTTTTTGGGTTCCAGTGGTATGGCAAATGCTGCTGTTTTTTGCTTTGACCATATTATTGATATCGGTCTGGTGGAAAGTAGCCTGGGTGCGGACGGTGGGCTTTTGCGGGTTGTTTTTGTTGTTGGGTGTGTGGCGGTTGGTGATGGCTCAACCGGCGGATGGTACTGATCTGCTGCGGGCTTACAATGACAAGGAGGAGGTGATTTTTGTTGGGGTAGTTGTGGAAGAGCCAGACGTACGGGCGGACAATGTAAAATTAACGGTGGCGGGGGAGGAGATTCTGCGTGGGGAGAGTCGGGCGGGTGTTGCGGGAAAAGTGTTGCTGACGGTGCCGTGCTATCCGGAGTTTGCTTACGGCGATCGCTTGCAGATTTCCGGTCAACTGAAAGACCCGGGCGAATTTGATGGCTTTTCCTACCGTGATTATTTGGCAAAGTTTGGGATTTATTCGGTCTGTTACCGACCACAGGTTGAGTTGGTAAGTACGGGCGGGGGTAATATCTTCCAGCGAGGGTTGTTGCGAGTTAAGCAGCGTTTCAAGGAGCAGGTGGAGCTGGTCTTGCCGGAACCACAAGCCAGTTTTTTAGCCGGAATGTTGTTGGGCGCTAAAGGGGGTTTGCCGGAGGACGTGCGGGAGCAGTTTAATATCGTGGGTGTCTCGCATATTATTGTTATCTCGGGCTTTCACGTGGCAATTGTGGCTGGTTTGCTGATGAATTTAGGCTTGGCGTTGTCTTTATTGCGGCGTCAGGCGTTCTGGTTGGCAGTAGTCGGACTAGTTTTATTTATATTACTGACCGGAGCGCAGACTTCGGCCGTGCGGGCGGGGATTATGGGAGGATTGGTGCTCTTGGCCATGCAAGCGGGTCGACTGTCGGACGTGAAAAATTTGTTGCTCTTGGCGGCCGTGGTGATGTTATTGATCAATCCTTTGTTGTTACGCTTTGACGTAGGATTTCAGCTGTCATTTTTGGCGACAATCGGGATTGTCTATTTGTCACCATTGATCACTAAGCTGTTGCGATTTTTACCGGAGGCTCTCAAGATCCGCGAATCGGCTACGATGACTTTATCAGCCCAAGTGACGACTTTGCCGATTATTATTACCAGCTTTGAGCGGCTATCAGTGGTAGCGCCATTGGCTAACATTATGATTGTCCCCCTGATGCCACTGACGATGATGGCGGGGTTTGTATCTGGACTAGTTTCGTTTGTTTCCTTGGCTCTAGGGAAGGTGTTGGCCACAGGGGCGTGGTTGTTGTTGAGTTATAAGTTAATGGTGGTGGAATGGTTGGCGCGACTACCGTATGCCGCGGTAGAAATCAACGATTTGCGGTGGGAGTGGTGGGTGGTGTATTACGGAACTATTTTCTTTATTTTGAGCTGGATAAGGAAAAACACCAGAAGCAAAAAGATATGAAAACAACCCTCAACAGGAAAATTGCTAGTGTAGCTATCCTCACCCTCGCCGTCCTCAATTTTTTCATCTGGCGCAGTGTTGTGGCTGCCGGAGCTGATACCCTCCACATTCACTTCTTCGACGTCGGTCAAGGTGACGCTGTCTATATCCGCACTCCCGCCAAGCAAGATATTCTCATTGACGGTGGACCGGACAACTCGGTGCTGGCGAAATTAGGTCAAGCGATGCCATTTTACGATCGCCAAATTGAACTGATGATTCTAACCCATCCCCACGCTGATCATCTTGACGGCCTAGTTGATATTCTTCAGAGATACGAGGTTGAACAAGTATTGTATGCAGGAGTGGAATATAAGTCTGCCGCTTATGACGAGTGGCAAAAATTAATTGCCAGTAAAAATATTTCCACCAAAATTGCTCAATCAGGACAAACTGTAAAATTAGGCGAGGCTAAAATAGACATCCTTTTTCCCGATCATGATATGAAGGAAAAAACTATTAAAAATCTCAACAATTCATCAGTTATCGGGCGGTTGAATTTTGGCCAGCACAGTTTTCTCCTCACCGGCGACGCTGAACAAGAAGTAGAAAAATCATTGCTCGATCAATTCCCCAGTGATATGCTTAAGTCTGACGTGTTCAAGGCCGGTCATCACGGCAGCGACACTTCGAATACGAAAGATTTTCTAGCTACGGTTAAGCCAGAAATAGCAGTAATATCAGTTGGCGAGGATAACAAATATAAGCATCCTGCCAATTCTACTCTACAGACTTTCGACGAGCTAGGAATAAAGCTATTTCGTACTGATCAGGATGGAGATATTGAATGTTTGGGTGATGGAGTAGAGTTAAGCTGTAGTTAACTTTTAAGCTCTCCTGGTATATCAGCGAAAAACGTCTGGAGGACGAGCGGGCATGGTTGCCCGATTCTGATCGGGCAGAGCGAGTCTGGAAGCCGAGTTGGATTTTCCACGCTGGGGAAAATCCAAAGTTTTTTCGCGATATATCAGGAGAGCTGACAGACTAAATATGTAAAATAACATTCCATGAAAACCTCAATCATCGTCCCCGCCTACAACGAGGCCAAAAATATCGCCCGCACCCTGCAGAGCCTGACCAATCAGACTTACCAGGATCGTGAGATTATTGTAATAGACAACAATAGCACCGATAAAACTAACCAGATCGCCCAGAAATACGCTGATAAGGTAATTCTGGAAAAGGAGCAAGGCTACGTATACGCTGTTTGTCGAGGGGCTAAGGAGGCGACCGGTGAACTAATAACTTTCTGCGATGCCGACAGTATTTATCCGGAAAAATGGCTGGCCAAAGCAGTTAAGCATTTTACCCAGAGTCCCCAAGTTGTTGCTGTCTACGGCGGTTGTTATCCTTTGGAGCGTAATAAGATAATCAGCTGGCTGGTTACAATCGGCTTCGCCAAGTTTCTCATTTTTTCTAAAGTATTAGGATTAAATAATACCTGTGGCTTCAACTTTATTATCAAAAAGTCAGCCTATGATCAAGTCGGTGGTTATAAAACTACTTACCAAAAAATGTCACCGGACGTAGAGCTTGGTCAGCGTCTGAAAAAAATTGGCAAACTTAAGTTAGTGCCCTCGCTCGTAGTCAGAACTTCCACCCGACGGTTTAAACCGGGGGAGCGATTCAAGGCTTTGAAAATGTACACCAAAGCCTGGTGGGCGATGGTGCGGGGCAAGTCGCCGAGTACTGATTACAATGAATATAATCGCAAAACTTAATTTCCTGAGCTCGTTGATGGTTCGACAAGCTCACCATAGATGGTTCGACAAGCTCACCATAGAGGGTTCGATAGTTCGGTAAACTCACCACAGGCAAGCTCACCATAAACAACAATGAACATTGGCTTTTTTACAGATTCTTATACACCCTTAATCGACGGAGTAGTCCGCTCCATTCTTTTGTATCGGCAGGAGCTAGAGAAGCGAGGCCATAAAGTCTATATTTTCGCGCCCAAGAAGATTAAATCACGTAGCGATCTTGTTAACCGGGTGAAGATCAAGGACGACGAACGAGTTTTTCGTTTCCGGGCGGTGGATTCGACTGTTATCCCGGGTTATCCGCTAGCTATTCCCGTTTCTTTTAAAGCCACCAAGAAAATTCCCGCGCTCGATCTTGATATTGTTCATTGTCAGACACCCGCTACCATGGGTCTACTAGGGGACATTGTTTCGTTGCTAGAAAATCTTCCCAAGGTTTACACTTATCACACTTATTATCCCGAATATGCGGGCAACTATATTTTCTCCGGTAAATTCAAAACTAAGGCAGCCGTCCAAAAGTATGACGTGCTTTATTGTAATCGCTCCGATCGGGTAATCGTGCCGTCGCCGAAATTGCAAAACATTCTAATAAATTGGGGGGTAAAAAGTGAAGTTTCCGTTCTGCCAACCGGAATCGATTTAACCGAATTTTTTGCGGCTGATGGCCAGCGGTTTAGGGAAAAGTATAAAATAGCGTCCGATCAGAATATATTGTTATTTGTCGGTCGCTTAGGCATTGAAAAAAACATTGATTTTCTAATTGAAGTGGCGGCTAAACTGCGGGCGGCCAAAGAGAAAACGGTTTTGGTAATTGTCGGCGATGGCAAAGATCGCAAAGACCTCGAGAAAAAGGCGAAGGAGCTAAATCTGAAGGATCAAGTAATATTTACTGGTTTTCTGGCTCGCCCGGATACTCTCGATGCTTTTGCCGCTACCCATACTTTTGTTTTTTCCTCCAAAACTGACACTCAGGGACTGGTCTTAGCGGAAGCAGCCGCCTTGGGCAAGCCGATTGTGATGGTAAAGGACGAAGGGTTAGGGGATATAATTGTTGATGGTGTCAATGGCTACGTTGTTCCGGAGAATGTGGATATCTTTGCGGCCAAAGTCAAAAAACTGTTGCATGATAATGAGCTTTATGTCATAATGAGCGCCAAATCAAGGGAGAAGGCGCAGGGTCTGTCGATTGAGAATCAGACGGACAAACTTTTGCAGATATACGAGGAAACTTTAGCTGATCATCGCGATTTTTCCTGGCGGATAAAGTTCTGGGCTGGCCTACAGAAAGAAGTAAAAGTGCCGCGCTGGGTGAAGGACAAAAGAGACCTAGCCATGAAGTATTTTAGAAAGAGAAAAAAGTTATTAAATTGGTTTAGATAAAAACATGTCACATCCTAAAGAAGAAAAGACATTAATATTGGTTAAGCCTGACGGTGTTAAGCGCGGCTTAATTGGAGAAATTATTAGCCGGATTGAGCAGCGGGGTCTTAAGGTAATCGCTTTAAAAATGGTCTGGCCGAAAAAGAAACAGATTGATGACCACTATCCGAAAGACAAAAAATGGATTAGTCGCCTGGGCGAGAAGACCAAAAAGAGTTATGACGAGTATGGTGGTAGCTTGCAGAAAACTTTTGGCACCGAAGACTTGTACAAGGTCGGTCAGGAAGTGCGTTCTTGGGTGATGTCGTATATGGCCTCTGGACCAATTGTGGCCGTTGTCGTACAGGGTATTCACTCTATCGATATGGTTCGCAAAATTGTTGGACCTAGTCTGCCGGTGTTTGCTGAGATGGGTACTATTCGGGGTGACTATTCAGTCGATTCGCCAATGGCGGCTAACATTGACAAGCGGGGTATTCACAATATCATTCATGCTTCGGAGACTCCTGAGGAGTCAGCCCACGAGATCGATCACTGGTTTAGTGTGGATGAGATCCATGCGTACAAGCGAGTGGAAGATGATTTGATGTTTTAGGCCTGCGCTTGGCGCCTGCCTGCCGGTAGGCAGGGTAGGCAGGGTATCGATTAACAATTTTATAAGCGGCGGTGAAAACTGTCGCTTTTTTAATATTCCCTTGACAAATTATCTCACTTTAATACAATAAAGCGTAATAATTTATTAAAGCTGTGAAAAACAATATCATCAACCAGAGCCTAGTAGAATTCAAGTGCGACTTGAAGTGGCTTTTAATTCGGCGTAATAAATCCCGGAAGGTTGGTGTCTATATAACATAATAAATTTACCAAATATTATATAAACATGAGCCTTCCGGGAAACGAGAAGGCTTTTTTGATAAACCCGTACATTCGAACGTTCAAATGGAGAAAGGAGCTGTACCACTGTGTGCAAGCGAAAAAAGAGATTTGGCTCTAAGAAAGCAAAGGGTCGTTGCGGCAAGATCAAAAACAGTCGTAGTTGTCGAGCTAAGCAAGGGGCTGGTTGTACATCAGGGGCTTGCCAAGAGTGTCTAAGCTCTGACATGGGGATCTCGTTGTCAGAGGTAGTGATTGCGGTGACCAGGGCAGCTCAACAGCAGAAAGGAGAAGCAGCTTGAAAAAAGACACAAAGGCTGAAAACAAAGGCAGCTGTGGACAGACCATCCGTGGCAGAAATTGCTACCAGCTATACGCCGTATTCGTCCAAAGTGGTGGCCGGCGTGGTCATTGCGCCCACTGCCAGTGTAAAGGAAGCCTCCGCAACTCCTAAGCCATCATTCTAGCTCTTTCCCCTAAGGCGACGTTAACAACGTACGCCTTTTTTATTGCTCAGAATTGACTAGAACCCTTGACATTTCCCCTAAAACTGCTAAATTCAGAGAGTAATATTTAAAATTGCATCCGTGAGTTTTATCCGTAGTATTATAATTATCAGCGTGATTATCATTGCCGCCTAGGTGGTTAGCTAGGTTTACTTGGATTTATAGCTGCCACCACACTAAAGGGTGGTATTTTTTTTAAAAGTAAGCTGGATGTGATCTATTATTGCTACTTTAGCGAACCCCATTCTGATGAGGTGAGTCAAAGTAGCAATAATAGATCACATCACATGGATTTATACATTTAAAACTATACCCATGATAACCAAACAAGAAAAATTCTATAAGCTAAAATGCGTCGCCTGTGGTAAATATTGGGATGAGCATAAGACTAGTTCTCACTGTCTATCCTGCCATGGTCCTTTGGATGTGGAATATGATTACGACTATATTAAGAGCCGGCTAAATATTTATGCTTTAAAAAATGCTCCAATCTCAGCTGCTAAATATATGAGTTTTTATCCTATCTTGGATTTAGATAAGATAATTAGCCTTGATGAAGGTGGCACGCCGCTAAAAAAGAGCAAGAAGCTCTCGGCCGAACTTAAAATAGATAATTTGTATTTCAAAGACGAGACATCTAATCCAACTGGCGGCTTCAAGGATCGGGGTAGTATGGTGGAAGTCACCAAGGCAATGGAAATGGGGGCCAAAGCGATTATCAATGTTTCAACGGGCAACATGGCTGCTTCTATTTCTGCCTATGCTTCCCAGGCCGGTATTCTCGCTTACGTGATGATGCCTGAAGGTATGCCAATGGGAAAGATTGCCCAGACTTTAGCTTACGGCGCGCGGGTGATCCAAGTGCGTAGTAATTATACTCAAGTGACCCGCTTAGCAGAGGAAATAGCAGCCAAGCATGGTTTCTATCTGGCGGGTGACTATGTCTTTCGGGGTGAGGGTCAGAAGTCGCAGGCCTATGAGATCGCTGAGCAGCTTTATTGGCGGGCACCCGATTGGATGATCGCGCCAGTTGGTTGTGGGACAAATCTAGCTGCTGTCTATAAAGGATTTAAAGAGCTCCATACTTTGGGCATGATTGATAAATTACCGCGAATTGTCGGGGTGCAGCCGGAAGGAGCCAATGTCGTCTACGAAGCTTATAAGAGGAAATCACGGAAATTAAAAGAGATTGATAAACCAGAGACAGTTTGTTCAGCGGTGGCGGTGAGTATGCCGCTTGATGGTCTCAAGCTTCTAAACGCTATTTATGAATCAAAGGGTCTAGCTATACAGGTGCCCGATGGAGAGGCTTTGCGGGCGGAAAAAGAACTAGCGAACAAAGAGTCAATTTTTGTCGAACCCTCAGCTGCTCTTGCCTTAGCCGGTTTGAAAAAATTAGTGGAGTATCAGAAAATCAAGTCGGATGAGACAGTTGTCTGCTTGGCTAGTGGTAATGGCCTCAAAGATCCTCTGGCGATGCTTAAGATATTGCCCTCGCCGCCATCTATCGAGCCGAGCGTGGATGAAGTGGACAAATATTTGCGGATGAAGCTTTATAATATCCAGGCGACAGTTGACACGGAAAAATCAGAAGTGCTGTGGAGTAAAAAGCCTACTAGTCAGCAGCTAGAAAATATAACTAGTAAGACTTTTGGCTTGGATCTTAGTAAAAGTTATCTGGACATACTACATGATGAGGTGGGACAATTTTTCAGCAAAGGTAAAGAGATGGTGCGTTCTGACCTGCAACACATTATTGAGGATGTACTCAAAACAGTGCCGGATTCCCAGAAACTTATTAAAATTAATGATTTCTCAGTTAGTACTTCCAAGAATAACAAAGCTATAGCACAAGTTGATGTCTGTGTCCGGAACAAATGTGTTAGTACCGACAGGGCTGAGGGAGTGGGGCCGGTGGATGCTATCATGCGGGCGATACGTAAAGTGATCAAGAAAGAAAAACTAATGAACTACTGGCTAACAGATTTTGATGTTAAAATAGATCAGCGGGGGACGGATGCGACCGTGGAGGCAACAATGAGCCTCAAGGATGAGAAGGATAATAAGGTAATTGGTACAGCTACTTCGCCGGATGTGATAGTGGCTTCGATCGAAGCTTTTGAACGAGGATACAATATTTTGTATAATAAAAACAATGGCGAAAAATTATAAAGATTGCGGTGTGAATACTAAGTCGATTCATGGAGACCGTGACAAGCATACTGAGATAGGGGAGCATGTCTTCCCACTTTTTCAGACCTCAACATTTTTATTCAAAGATGTGAAGCAGGGAGCGGATCGTTTTGCGGGCAAGGGAAAGGGGTATAAATATAGCCGACTGGGTAATCCAACAGTCGATTTGTTGGCGGAGCGCATTGCTCTATTGGAAGAAGGAGAAGTAGGTAAAATTTATCCAACGGGGATGGCAGCGATTGGCACGGTTTTAGAAGGTTTACTAGGAGCTGGTGATCATCTGGTGATCGATCCAGTAGTTTACGGCTGCACAGATAGCTTAGTGCGTACTATCTTGAGCCGTTTTGATATTGAGGCCTCATTTGTTGATACCTCTGATATTGAAGAGGTCCGAAAGAGCTTAAAGAAAAATACCAAAGTAGTTTTTCTAGAAACTCCAGCCAATCCTACATTAAAAATAGTTGATATCAAGAAAGTAGCTGAAGAAGCCAAAAAATATAATCCGGAGATCAAAGTAGTAGTAGATAACACCTTTGCCACTCCTATCTACCAGCAACCTCTTAAGCTGGGAGCCGATGTGGTTGTTCATAGTTGTACTAAGTATCTCAACGGCCATGGCGATGTGGTGGCCGGAGCAGCTGTATTTGGTGGGGAATTGGAAAAACAACTTAATCATATTCAAGTGGACCTGGGCACAAGCACTAGTCCTTTCGATGCTTGGCTAATGTTGCGAGGCCTGAAGACTCTGCCTCTGCGCATGGAGCGGCATACAGTCAATGCTAAAAAAGTAGTTGAGTTTTTAGAAAATCATGACAAGATTGACCAGATAAATTATCCTGGCTTCTCGGGTATGATTTCTTTTGAGCTGAAAGATGGAGCAGCGGCTGGCGAGAAGTTGCTCAACGGCGTAGAGCTTTGTGGACTGGCAGTTAGCTTAGGCAATGTTGATACTTTGATTTGTCATCCCGCTAGCATGACCCACGCCATTATTCCTAAAGAGCAGCGTGAGAAAGCAGGGATTACTGATGGCTTGGTTCGATTATCAGTGGGGATTGAAAACGTTGAGGATATTATCGGGGACTTGGAGCAGGGATTGGAAAAGGTTTAAAATTCAAAGTTAACAACCATGCAAACAACAGATAAAATTTGGATGAATGGTGAATTAGTTGATTGGGACAAGGCCAAGGTGCACGTGATCAATCACACTATGCATTACGGCACAGGCGCTTTTGAAGGTATGCGTTTTTATGATACTCCCAAGGGCTCAGCTATTTTTCAACTAGATCGACATCTGGATCGTTGGTTATATTCAGCCAAATGTCTACACATGAAATTGCCTTATAGTAAGGCGGAATTGCGAAAGGCGACAGTTGAGACAGTCAAAGTAAATAAGATAAAAGAAGGCTATATTCGACCGATTGCTTACTATGATCATGGCCCGCTGCGAGTCAATCCAGTTGATCTGCCTGTCGGGGTATCGATTGCCTGTTGGCCCTGGGGATCTTATCTGGGTGAGGAGGCGGTTAAGCTAAAAGTGTCTTCCTACATTAGAATTCATCCGCAAACGACTTACACTGATGCTAAGATTACCGGACATTATGTTAATGCTATGTTAGCGGTCAGGGAAGCTACCGAGGCGGGCTATACTGAGGCGTTGATGCTGGATTACGAGGGTTACGTAGCGGAAGGATCGGCCGAGAATATTTTTATTGTCAAAGATAAGATTGTCTACACGCCACCACTAGGGACTATCTTGGCGGGCATTACTCGCGAGTCAGTTATTACTTTAGCGAAGGATTTGGGTTATAAGGTAGAGGAGAAAAAATTAAAAATTAAGGATATTCTGGAGGCTGACGAATGTTTTTTGACTGGTACCGCAGCTGAGGTATCACCAGTGGGTCAGATTGACAAGCAGAAACTGAAAAATCAACTTGGACCAGTGACGGCCAAACTGAAAAAGAAATTTGGACAAGTTATTTGTGCAGAGGATGAGAAATATGAAAAATGGTTAACATTTGTTAAGTAAAAAATATGACCCTCCCTTCAAATAAACTAAAAAAAGACGTAGCCACTATGCCGCATCGCTCGCTTTTGCGCGCTGGTGGGCTCAAAGATACTGATTTTAAGAAACCCTTTATTGGTGTAGCTAACGCCTATAATGACGTTATTCCTGGTCACATTCACCTCAATGAGCTGACTAAATATGTGAAGAAGGGGATTCGAGATGCTGGTGGCGTGCCTTTCGAGTGGGGCGTGCCGGGCGTTTGTGATGGTATTGCGATGTTTGTGGAAATGCGTTTGTCGCTACCTTCACGTGATCACATTGCGGACAATATTGAGATCATGATGCTCTCCCATTCCTTTGATGGTTGGGTGGGTGTGACCAATTGCGATAAGATTACCCCTGGGATGCTGATGGCAGCCGGCCGATTGGATTTACCGGCGATAATGCTGACTGGAGGCGCGATGAAAGAAGGTAAGCTAGATGGCAAAGGGATTGATTTGGTTTCTGGAGCTTTTGAAGCTGTCGGCAAGGTCAAAGCGGGTAAAATGACAGAGAAAGAGGCACACAAAATTGAATGCGCCGCTTGTCCGGGGGCTGGATCTTGCGCGGGTCTTTTTACTGCCAACTCAATGGCTTGCATGACAGAGGTGTTGGGTATGTCGCTAACTGGTTGCGCGACTACTCTTGCCCTTGATCCAAAAAAGAAAAAGCAAGCTTACGAGTCGGGTAAAAGAATTGTTCAGTTAGTGAAGAAAAATATTCGACCCCGACAAATTATGACCAAGAACGCTTTTGAAAATGCGGTACGAGTCGATATGGCTATTGGCGGTTCGACTAACACAGCCCTTCATTTACCGGCTATAGCTAAGGAGGCAGGGATCAATTTACCACTTGATAGATTTGATGCGGTATCAAAAAATACTCCTAATATCTGTAAAATTAGGCCGGCCGGTGAGCATGTGATCGAAGATCTAGATAATGCTGGCGGTATACCAGCAGTACTCAATCGTCTCAAGAAGTATCTCAAGAGCTCGCCGACAGTAAATTACAAGAATATTAAAGAGATTGCGGCGGCCGGAAAAGTAAAAAATGACGAGGTAATCCGAACGCTTAATAATCCTTACGCTAAAGAAGGCGGCATCGCTGTGTTAAAGGGGAATATCGCTGACAGCTCAGTTATCAAGCAGACAGCCGTTGAGCCAGATATGATGCAGTTTACTGGACCGGCCAAAGTATATACTAGCGAAGAGGCGGTAATGAAAGCAGTCGAGAACAAAAAAATAAAGGATGGCGACGTGGTGGTACTAAACTTTATGGGCTCAGCGGGCGCACCAGGTTTGCCGGAGATGCTTACTCCAACTTCAGTTATCTCAGGGGCAGGTCTTAAGGTGGCTCTGCTCACCGACGGGCGTTTCTCTGGTGGTACACGAGGAGCTTGTATTGGCCATATTGAGCCGGAAGCGTATAATGGTGGGGCGATTGGAGCGGTTAAAAACGGCGACATCATCGAGATTGATATTCCGGGGCGAAAATTAAACGTCAAAGTCAGCCAGGCAGAATTAAAAAAGCGCCTTAAGACTATCCGACCACCACAACGCAAAATGACACCATTTCTCGATAAATTTCGTAAAGAATATTCTAAATAAAACCCATGATCGGCGCTGACATTTTAATAAAATCATTACTCAAAGAAAAGGTGGACGTCATTTTTGGTTATCCGGGTGGCGTTACTATTCCTTTGCATGATAAATTAACTGATTATTCAGAAATTAGACATATTTTACCGCGCCACGAGCAGGGAGCAGCGCTGGCCGCTGACGGCTACTTTCGTGTTACTGGCCGACCCGGTGTATGCCTATCTACCTCCGGCCCAGGCGCGACCAATCTTGTTACGGGTATTGCCAATGCCTATATGGATTCAGTTGGTATGGTAATTATTACCTGTCAAGTAGCGACGGCGGTGGCGGGCACGGATGCTTTTCAAGAAGTAGACATCACTGGCATCACTCAGCCGATCACCAAGCAAAATTATTTTGTCGAAAACGTCAAAGACCTGCCACGCATTGTCAAAGAAGCTTTTCACTTAGCCTCAACGGGACGTCCCGGCCCGGTGCATATTGATTTGCCGGTGGATGTTCTCAAGGCTGAGGTGGCCAAATTCATTTATCCCAAGAGTATAAATTTGCCTGGCTACCGAGTACCGACTGAAGCGGAGCCTAAATATATCAATGAGGCAGTTAAGCTAATTAATAAATCAGCTCGTCCAGTAGCGCTAGTAGGCCATGGTGTAGTGATCTCTCGGGCTTCAGAGGAAGTAAAAAAGCTGATCGAAAAAGCGGAAATCCCGGTCATCACCACTTTGTTAGGCATGGGGGCAATCTCGGACAAGCACCCATTGCACTTTGGCATGTTGGGAATGCACGGGATGGCTTACGCCAATTATGCGGTGCACAATGCCGATCTGATTATTGGTATCGGCATGCGTTTTGATGATCGGATTACGGGTAACATCAATGAGTTTGCTCGAGATGCTAGTGTAATTCATCTCGATATCGATCCGGCCGAGATTGGTAAAAACACAGTCGTGGATGTGCCGCTCTTAGGCGATTGCAAACAGGTTATGGGGCAGCTCAATAGTAAAATAGCTAAAAAATCACACCAAGAATGGGTGCGGCAAATTCACGCTTGGCATGATAAAACGAAGCTTAGCAAAATCAAGCAGGAGGGACGAGCGCGAAAAAGTAAGCATTTGCTGGCAGCGGATGTTATTCGGGAAATAGATCAGCAGACTAAGGGTCAGGCAATAATTGTAACTGACGTCGGGCAGAACCAAATGTGGGCAGCGCAGCACTTTGCTTATTCACAGCCCGGACAACTTTTGAGTTCAGGGGGACTGGGGGCAATGGGTTATAGCTTGCCGGCGGCGATTGGGGCGAAGATCGCTAAGCCGCGGACTGATGTCTGGGCGCTAATGGGTGACGGTGGTATCCAGATGAATATTCAGGAACTAGGGACGGTTATGGAACACAAGTTGCCGATTAAGATTATGTTATTTAACAATGGCTATCTGGGCATGGTGCGGCAGTGGCAGGAGTTTTTCTATGACAAAAATTACTCCGCCACTAAGCTAGATAATCCCGACTTTGTAGCGATTGCCAAAGCGTATAAGATTGAAGCCCATCGAGTGACGACTCAAGCGCAAGCGCGGAAGATGATAAAAAAGGCAGCGACTAGCCAGAAGTCGATTTTATTAGAGTTTATGGTTGGCCCAGAGGATAATGTGTTGCCGATGGTGCCGCCAGGGAACACCTTGAAGCAAACGATTATTAAGCGGAATAAATAAATGGCGGAAAATATCAAGGAAAAGAAAAAGCATATTGTGATTATTTCGGTCGAAAACAAGCCCGGCGTCTTAAGTAAAATCGCCTCGCTTTGTCGTCGGCGTCGGTACAACATTGATAGTATAACGGCTGGCACTTCTCACCAGCCGGGAATTACTCATATAACTATTGTATTTTTGGAACAAGAGGTAAAGATCGAGCAAATTGTCAGTCAGATAGATAAGTTGGTGGAGGTTATTTCTATCGAGGCTTTGGAGCCTAAGGACGTAATTGATAAAGAGCTGCTGCTTTTGGTTGTGAGAGACAGACAAGTAGCTAATCGGTTACTAAAGCTGTCGTGTCATGACGTCAATGTACGGATTATAAATACTGTTAATCGTCAGCCGGTACTCGAAATAGTGGGTGAGGGACGGGAAATTGATCATGTTATTGCCGAGTTAGATATGAAGAAAGACGTGATCAAGATGGTGAAGAGTGGTTTAATAGCATTGAAAATTTAAATTATAAATAAATGGCAAAAATCAACTTTGGCGGCACAGAGGAAGAAGTCGTCACCCGGGAGGAGTTTTCTCTCAGCAAAGCGCAAGAAGTGCTCAAGGATGAGACGGTGGCTGTGCTTGGCTACGGCGTACAGGGTCCAGGGCAGGCGATGAACTTAAAAGACAATGGCATCAAGGTAATTGTTGGCCAGCGTGAAGGCTCTAAGTCCTGGGACAAGGCGGTCGCTGATGGCTGGGTACCAGGCGAGACACTATTTCTGCTCGAGGAGGCAGCCGAGAAGGGGACGATCATCGAGTATTTACTTTCTGATGCGGGGCAAAAGGAATTATGGCCGACTATCAAACCATATTTAACCAAAGGGAAGGCACTGTATTTTTCTCATGGATTTTCAATTGTCTACAAAGATCAGACGGGCGTAGTGCCACCGGAGGATGTGGATGTGATCTTGGTTGCCCCTAAAGGTCCGGGTGCTAAGCTGCGCGAGTTATTTTTGAGTGGTAAAGGCGTAAATTCGAGCTACGCTATTCATCAGGATGCCACGGGTAAGGCTGATGATCGAGTGAAAGCCCTTGGTATGGCGGTTGGCTCGGGATTTTTATTTTCCACTACTTTTGAAAATGAAGTTTGGAGTGATTTAACGGGTGAGCGGGGAGTATTAATGGGGGCGATCGCTGGCCTGATGGAAGCTCAGTACAATGTCTTGCGGGAAAATGGTCACAGTCCGTCAGAGGCCTTCAATGAGACAGTCGAGGAAGCCACCCAAAGCTTGATCCCGCTGATCGGTGAGAAGGGGATGGACTGGATGTACGCTAATTGTTCGACGACAGCTCAACGGGGAGCACTTGATTGGAAAGGGAAGTTTCGGGAAGCGAACGAGCCGATATTTAAGAAGCTATATAAGAGTGTACGCGATGGTGAGGAGACGAAGATTACTCTCGAGGCCAATAGTGATCTGGACTATCGGAGCAAATTAGAGGAAGAGTTGCGTGAAATGCGGGAATCGGAAATGTGGCAGACGGGGGAGAAAGTGCGAGAGTTGAGGCCGGAGCGGCAGGAAAAATAGGATAGCGAATTTTGAATATTGAATTTTGAGCTGCGGTGGAGGGTCGTGGCTTTTTTGGTAAGAAAAAACTGCTTACTTTTTTAAAGAGCAAGCAGTGTAGTATTGGCTTGACCTCACGATTCAGCGACTTGATTGCTGTTCGAGCAGAATCCTCGCAATTATACGAGCTAATTGTTGCGCTTGAGCTTGTTTGTGCAGCTGGGCGAGATCTTCGGCCTGCTGAAGCTCGCTTCCGTCTCGGGAATTGATGGCTTTCCTTACCAAAAGCGTAATTCTTTGCGGCACCCATGGCTTGTCCTTGTCAGGGATCGCAAAAATCTCAGCCTGTGCTATAGTTGCCACAATAAGATCGCTTCGCAAGCGGTACGTGACAATTATTTGTCCATCTCTGTCAACGGCGTGGAGCTTGATTAGTAGCCTGAAGCTCACGAATGTGGTAATTACTTTCTCTGCTTCGCTTATGGAGGATATTAGTCCCTCTTCGACAATCCGAAATGAGGGATCAGCAATGCGAGCCTCGATCTTTCCACCGTTTTGGATTAATCTTGACTTGTTTTCCAGCACTCGCAAGATCGCGAGATATTTTTCGGACATAAAGATCCTGTCCCCACATTTGTAAATGGGGCACAGGTAGTCTTCGCCCCAATCGATAGGGAGCACCAATCCAGATTTGTTGCGCAGAC
>JBDRPV010000085.1:0-4562 GCA_043826745.1 Parcubacteria group bacterium | reverse complement strand
CCTGGCTGCTTTTTTACCACCGCGCAGTAGCTTGGTTGGCCGCCGTCTATTTTTGGTTTCCGTCGCGGCGTTTAGTTGTGATCGGAGTGACAGGGACTAAAGGAAAGACGACCGTTTGTAATTTGTTAGCGACTTTATTGGAAGAGGCGGGTTACAAAGTGGGCATGGCGACGACCGCTAATTTCAAAATAGGTGGGCGAGAGTGGATTAATGATAAAAAGCAAACTATGCTCGGGCGTTTTCAGTTGCAGGGGATGTTATGGGAAATGATTGGAGCAGGTTGTAAGTACGCTATCATCGAAACATCATCAGAAGGGATTGCTCAACATCGACACTCGGGGATCAATTACGATGTGGCTGTTTTTACTAATTTGACGCCAGAACATATTGAGTCACATGGCTCCTTCCAGAAATATAAAGAAGCTAAAGGGCAGTTTTTTACTCATTTAACGGCTCGACGGTCTAAGAAAATTGCTGGCAAACCCATACCGAAAATAATTGTGGTTAACGCTGATGATGGACACGCCGACCACTTTTTGTCTTTTGCCGCCGATCAAAAGGTGACTTTTGGCGTTGCTGGTGAGGCGGATATAAAGGGGAGCGATATTGCAGTGAACCGGTCAGGGTTGCAATTTAAAATTAATGAGACTGATTTTACCTCGCCGCTGCTGGGCAAATTCAATGTTTATAATATTCTCGGCAGCGTGGCTGTAGGTAAAACGCTTGGCTTAGATATAACTAAAATGCCGGCCGCCATTGCCAAAGTAAAAAATATCCCCGGTCGGATGGAGTTGATTAACGTCGGTCAGGATTTTACCGTAGTTGTTGATTATGCTCACGAGCCGCGTAGCTTTGAGAAAGTATTGTGCACGCTAAAGGATTTATACGAAGATAAATTAATTGTGGTAACCGGTTCTTGTGGTGGTGGGCGGGATAAAAAGAGACAGCCGGTGATGGGTCAACTGGCTGCCCAGTATGCTGATCAGGTGATCGTTACCAACGAAGATCCTTACGATGATGATCCGCAAGAAATTATTAATAAGGTGGCGGCGGGGGCGGAAAAAGCAGGCAAGGTTGCTGGCAATAATCTATTCAAAATATTAGATCGTCGGGCTGGAATCAAAAAAGCCCTCGAATTGGCGAGGGCGAATGATGTGGTTTTGATTGCGGGTAAAGGCAGTGAGCCAGTAATGGCGGTAGCGGGAGGTAAACATGTGCCATCTGACGATCGTCAAATAGCTCGAGAGCTTTTACAAGAAATAGTAAAGGATAAGGGCTAAGGCGAAACCAATCGCTCCACCGACGATAACTTCTGGGTAAGTGTGGCCAATGCGGTTGCCAATTCCGTTAGCAATTTTAAGCTTTGGCTGTTGGACTTCAGCCACTTTTTTGAGAAATTTACCTTGCTGCTCCAGTTCCATGCGAATGCCAACAGCATCACGGATAAGTAAAGTGGCGATTATAAAAGTCACCGCAAACGCAGTCGAAAGCACTCCCTCTTGCAAGCCAATAGCAGTTAGCAGCGATATTAGAAAAGCTGAATGCGAAGAAGGCATACCGCCGTAATCGTCAACTGACTTAACGTTGAATTTCCCATTTTTGGTGCTTTTTATCAGAATTTTGATCCCCTGAGCAGTTAGGCCAGCGATAAGGGAAATAATAAGAATTTTGGGGATGACTTCAAGCATGATTATTGTTAAGTTTGGTACTGGTATTTTAGCAAGTAGGAAGAAATTGACAATATGTATTTAATTATCGATACAATTAGTAAGCAGAGTTTGGTGGCTTTGGGTGAAGAGGGGAAGTTGGTGGATAAGATTATTTGGCAGTCGGATTATAAACAATCGGAGGAGCTTTTGGTTAAAATTGATGAATTATTGGTTGGGAGTGGAGTAGGGCGGAATGATTTGACGGGTGTAGCGGCGGTAAATGGCCCGGGGTCATATACTGGTATTCGGGTAGGAGTGGCTACAGGTAATGCTTTGGGATTTGCACTGGGGGTGCCGGTGGTCGGGGTATTGTATTTGGATGTGCTGGCGGGTTGGGCGGTGGGGGAAGTTGAGAAAAGGTTAGTCCCTGAACCTGTCCATAGTGAGCTTGTCGAACCTATCGCCGGACTGAATTTTGGCAGCGGCAAAATTATTGCTCTCATCAATTCCATTGCTGACAAATATTATTATGGGATTTATAAAGAGCGTCGCGGGAAGATTAAGTTAATAGGCGATTATGGCAATGATACGTTGGAAGATATTCTGGAGAAAAAGAAAGGGATAAATTGTGTGATTGGAAAAATTGATAAAGGTGCGTGTGGGGATTTGGGAAATGATATCTTATTTTTGCCAGCGGATTATTCTGTTGGTGGCGTAGTGGAGAAATTAGTCGAGTTGGGAGGTGGAAATCTTGCCGATGCAGCTAAGGATAGTCTCTGCGAGCCACTTTATATTAATCAGCCGAATATTACCCCTTCTAACAAAAAATAGGGGCTACTAAAGCCTCTATTTTTTAATGCCCGGGGTCGGATTCGAACCGACACGAGGGTTACTCACGACATTTTAAGTGTCGCGTGTCTACCATTCCACCACCCGGGCACTGAATTGTTAATACCTCTCCACCATCACATCAATTACTCCCATCGATAGGGGAGCTAGCTCCTCAAAAGCGTCATCCGAAAGATCAATTACTCGACCGGGAACAGTTGGCCCCCGATCGATAATTTCTACTAGGCAGCTCCGATCGTTATCAGTATTAGTCACCTTAACCATATCTCCTAATTCAAAATGATTCATGGCTGCTGTCATTGGGGCGCCGTTTTCATACCAACTAGCTATTCCGGTATAGCCTTGTTTTGGCTGAGCTTTTTCTAATATGGCCACCTTACTAAATGGTAAATGCGTAATAGCTTGGATGTAATATTTATTGGCATCCATCCGTGAGGGCATTTCTACCCACGCTCTTTTATTACTATCCCAGTTATAAATGGCCTTCTCTGTATCAGTGGAGGTAGTGAAGTGGATGGCAATCCAAGAAGGTCGAGTAGTAATAATAGGATTATATTCTCGTCCGATCATATCAAAGCTATAAACTGGCGAAGCTAATTGTTTGTCGGCTGGCAAAGGCGTTCTGGTCAAATCTTGATCCTTGATGACCACGTTCACTTCTTGGTCAACTTGTCCGGGCGTAACAGCAAAACGGAAATTGTCGTTATTGTGAGTGACGGTATAGCCTTTTCCAATAGTAGCGCTATCAATGTGCAAGCGAGTAGTATTATCAGCGGCGCTAGCAACTGGGTATATCAAAAACATGCCTAATAACAAGGCTGCTGACAAGGCGAAAATTTTCACTCTAATATTCATATAAAACAATAAGTACACTCTAGTAGTGTACTTATTACTGTAAAGCACTATTGGCTAACTTTCAATGGAAGTTATTCAGAACTTTTCCACTTTTACCTGGGTTACTCCTTGCGAAAGGGGAGCGATTTGGGCAAAAGCGTCGGTGGAAAGGTCGATAATCCGTCCGTTGATATAGGGACCGCGATCGGCCACTACCACCTCAATAGATTTGCCGTTGGCTAAATTGGTTACCCGCACCATATCGCCTTTATTGAAGACGCGCATGGCAGCTGATTGACGGGTAGGAGCGTCGTACCAACTGGCTCCCCCGTGCATAGTTACTTCCGGTACGTCTTCGAGAACAGCTACCCGACTGTAAGGTAAGTGAGTGGTGGCTCTGACGTATTTGCCTTGAGTGTCAGTCGAAGAGGGAAGTTTGATCCAGTCGTTTTTGATCCCATTCCAATAATAGATGGACTTCCGGCTATAATCGGCCGTGTTGTAATGTAGGGCGATCCAAGAAGGCCGGCCGGTGACTAGGGGATTATAGTCTTTACCCAGCATATCAAAGCTGTAGATGTTAGAAACTAGCTTTTTCTGGGAAGGTAGGGAATTACCCTCTAGGCTGCGGTTTTTAACTGTTACTTCTACTTCCTGGTCAACTTGGCCGGGAGTAACAGCAAAACGCAGATCATCATCATTATGGGGGATAGTATAGCCCCGATTGATGGTGTTTTTGTCTATTTTTATCACTGTTTCCTGACCTTCTGCGAAAGATACGGAAACGGCTGAAATAAGCACAACCAGAATAGCAGTCAGAATCACCTTTTTAGGCTTGTTTTGAAGCATAATAAGTTAGTTACTTAATATCCCTTAATTGAGGGCATTTCAACCCTGTTAATAAAAAATCATTTTCCCGCAATAAGGAAAATGACCAGCCACTATAGCATCTGATTAGACTATGTCAATGGTTTCTGTGGATAATAATTTGAGGAGATTTTTTGTGAATTTATTGCCGAGAGCGAATTTGGGAATAGGTATTTTATAATGCGAACAAAAAAACAAGCTGGTGTGCTTGTTTTTTGACGTTTTTCTAAATTTTCAAGGCCTGGGCGAGATTCGCCCCGCAAGTATGCGGGGTTGCTCCCCCGATCAGATCGGGGTCGCAAAACTCTAATCAGGCCTGGGCGAGATTCGCCCCGCAAGTATGCGGGGTTGCTCCCCCGATCA
>JBDRPV010000084.1:0-15491 GCA_043826745.1 Parcubacteria group bacterium | reverse complement strand
TACTTCCCCTCTATTATAGCATATTTTCTTTATTTTGTTAATATGTTTTTTCTGGTAATTTTATGCTATATTAAACTCATTGTGTGGTTTATCGGGCGATAGGTTTAGTGAACATAAAATTGCTTAATAGGTAACAATATCGGAATGGACGACAATCAAGAAAATCTATCTCTTGAGGAAATCCGTCAGCAACAGGTTAAGGCGCAGAAGGCCAAGATTTCCAAAAACTACGAGCGGAAGCTTTTTGTTGTAAAACATAAAAAAAAGATAATCTTTTGGTTTAAAATGACCGGGTTGGTTATAGTGGCTATAGCGGTAGTGGCGGGGACAACAATCGGGATCACCAACTTGGTTAAATTTTTTACTAGAGATAAGGGTGATCAGCCACAAGTAGTGGTAGACGAAACGGAAAAACCACCAGCTGACTTTGAAATAAAAATGACGGAAATAAAACTTTTACAGCCGGTGGCGGGAGAAACAACCTATGACATTATGGCTCGGATAGTTAATGAAGACCCAGATTGGGGGGTAAGTAAGTTAAGCTATACTTTTGTTCTCAAAGATCGTTTTGATCAAGTAGTGGCGGAACAAAAACAAAATTCTTTCATTCTCCCTAATCAAAGTAGGCATTTAATTGAAGTAGGAATTGAAACGGAAAAAGCAGCTCAGAAAGTAGAACTGAAAATCAAGCTGGAAAAAATACAGAAACTGAAAGAATTTACCTTGCCAAATATTAAGGTTGTTGATAAAAATTATCAGGCTACCGACATGAAAGCAACCGGCGAACTTTTGAATGACAGCCCCTATGACTTTGGCCAAGTAGAGGTCGGAGTTATCTTATTTGATGAGGCGGGGGAGATAGTGGGATTAAACTTCACTAATGTTAATTCTTTTACTAGCGGCAATAAGCGATCGTTTGTGGTTAGTTGGAATGATAAAGAAGTTTTAGGGGTGGTTTCTCAAGTTTACGTCGAGCCTCAAGTAAATGTCTTTGGTTCTGGAATATTTATGAATAATTACGGTTTGGGACAGAGTTTGGATTACTAATAGGGGATTGTCGCCAAATAAAATACATGCCATCCCGCGTGTATTTTAGTAACTAAACCATGTTTCAAATTGTCAAACATCTAAGAAAATTAGACTGGCTATTACTAGCAGCAGTTATTTTGCTGATTAGTTTGAGTATTGTATTGATTTATAGCACTTCCGGATCTACTGCGGGCGAGTTTGATTTTTCCAATTTGCACAAACAGGTGATTTTTGTTGCACTGGGTTTATTATTTTTCACATTGGCATCTTTTTTCGACTACCAACTCCTAAAAAATTATGCTTATACTTTGTATATTATTATGATAGTTGTTTTGGTAGGGGTTCTGGTATTTGGCACCGAAATTCGGGGGACTAGGGGCTGGTTTACTTTCGGCTCCTTCCAAGTCCAACCGGCAGAAATTGCCAAAGTGGTTTTGTTGATTATTCTCGCTCGGTATTTCGCCAGCATCACCGGGAAGATGAGTACATTTCGTTATGTTGTCATCTCTGGTCTTATTACTTTAATCCCAGCTGGCTTAATTATTCTCCAGCCGGATTTTGGGTCAGCCTTAGTGCTAATCTTTTTATGGCTGGCCATGCTACTCATTTCCGGGATAAAAAGGATTTATGTAGCCATGCTTGGTGGTGGTGGATTTGCCATCGGCTGGATTTTATGGAAATTTATTTTTAAAGACTATCAGCGAGAAAGAATTCTCACTTTTTTAAATCCGGCTCGGGATCCTCTGGGTGCTGGTTATAATATTATCCAATCTAAAATCGCTGTCGGTTCGGGAGGGTGGTTGGGTAAGGGGTTGGGCTATGGTTCACAAAGCCAGCTAAAGTTTCTACCGGCTCAGCAGACTGATTTTATCTTTGCTGTTTTAGCAGAAGAGCTGGGATTTTTAGGAGCCTCTTTATTATTGGTGCTGTTTTGCTTTTTGTTATTGCGCATGATGAGGGCTGTTCGTGGAGCCCGCGATGATTTTGGCTTAATGCTAGGAGTTGGAGTTATTGTTATTTTCTTATTCCAAATAATTGTCAATGTGGGAATGAATATGGGGATGGTACCAGTTACCGGAATTCCTTTACCCTTGGTTAGTTATGGTGGTAGTTCGCTGATTAGTATGTTAATACTGGTGGGGATATTGCAAAGTGTGGCGATCAGAAGCAAAAAATTGAAGTTTTAGCCCCTTTGTTGATAACTGTAGCGAAAAGGTCTTGAAAAAAAGTGAATCTAGAGTAGAGTAAAAAACTAATAATTCTCGGATGGAAAATTCCGCGGGTTTTGTTGATAATATAATAACAATCAGCTAAGCAAATGTCAGATCTACAAATAAAAGCTAAAGTTAGAGAAGAGGTTGGTAAAGGATTGGTGAAGCTGCGGGCAGCTGACCAAATCCCAGGAAATTTTTATGGTGCCAAGAGCAAACCAGTTTCATTGTCAGTTGAGTATCTGCCTTTTAAAAAAGTTTTTCAGGAGGCAGGAGAAAACACAGTGATTGATTTAGATGTCGATGGTAAAAAGAAAAAAGTATTGGTGAAAGAAGTACAATATCATCCTACTACTAGCAATTTTATTCACATCGATTTTTTTGAGGTAGATGTTACTAAGAAAATTACGGCGGCCATTCCATTGGAATTCACCGGTGAATCTAAAGCGGTTAAAGATGAAGGCGGCGTGTTGGTGAAAAGTATTGATGAATTAGAAGTAGAATGTCTACCAGCTGATTTGCCGAAAAATATTACAGTTGATATTAGTTTACTTAATACTTTTGATGACGTTATTAAGGTAGGTGATTTGGATATCTCAGCCGCTGTTAGCGTCTCACTGGATAAAGAGAATGTTATTGCTACTGTCACCCCACCGCGGTCGGAGGAAGAATTGGATGAGCTGGATGAGGAAGTTAAGGGAGATGTTGAAGATGTTGAAGGCGTCAAGAAAGAAGAACCAGCCGAGAGTGAAGAAGGGGCTGAAGAGGGCGCTGATGACAAGTTGACCAAGGAGAAGCCGGCTAAAGAAGCTAAGGGCGTTGGCGACAAAGATAAAAAATAATTTACTTTATATTTTACAATTATGGTTAAAAAGTCTATTGTTAAGATAAAGGAGGCAGAAAACAAAGCCGAGAAAATTGTGGTCGAAGCGGAGAAGACAGTAGCCGATAGTATTGTGTCTGAAAAAAGAAGATGGGAGAAAGAACTAGATAAGACAAAAGAAGCGGAAGAAGTCAGCTTGGCTAATAAATTAGAGGAAGCTAAGAAAGAAGCCGGAGGCCTAAAAAAAGAACGAGAATCAGAGATTGATAGTAAAATGTCGGCCGTGAAGGATAAAGCCAAAACCAATATAGATAAGGCTGTCGAGCTTTTAGTTGACAAGATGCTGGCAGTCTAAGATCGCGGTTTGTGAGAAACCGTGTTTTTTTGTGAAATCATAAAAGTATCATAATGGCAATTGCCAGTGTCAAAAAAGTAGGCATTATAACTCACAAAAAAGACAAGGAAAAAGTTGTCGATTTTTTGTATGGTACCGGTCTTTTGGAAGTGACTAATTGGCAGGGTAAGGCAGTTAAAGTAGAAGCAGCTGAGTCGGAAGAAGACACCAGTCAACTGGAATATAAATTGTCACAGGCTCAGTTTGCCATTGGATTTTTGGAAGAATACAAGGATGAGGAGAAAGTGAAGCTCATTGATAAATTGATTGGGGCAAAATTGCCAGTGTCAACTAGTAAGGTAGCCAAGATTGCTAAGGAGTTTCCAACAGATGAGGTAGTAGGGCGGTGTAATGAGTTGGAGGAAGAGATCAACCAGAAGCAGTCGGAGGTTGATAACTCAGCTGAAGAAAAAGAGTTGTTAGAGAAATGGGTAAGCTTAGATGTTAAAGTTGCTGAAGCTCGTGAGACCAAAACCACCAAAGCCATTTTCGGCGTAGTAGATAGTGAGCAATATTTGGCTTTTATCCGTGAGCTGGAAAAGAAAGTTACTCAAGTTGATATCCGGGAAGTGACCAACGACGAGCAGCAGAATTATGTCTTGGTTATTTTTAACAAAAATTTCGAGCGAGAAGTTAACCAGATTTTATTCAAATATGGGTTAGAAAAAGTAAGCCTTCCAGCGGCTAACAAAACACCTCGGGAATTATTGGATGAACTATCAGAGCGCAACCGAACCCACTGTAAAGATATTAAAAAGCTAAAGAATGAAGCAGGGAAGTTGGCTGAAAAATATCTGGCGGATCTTAAAGTATTATTTGATCATTTCACTTGGCAGGTTGACAAGACTGCTGTGCAGAAAGATTTTAAAGAAACCAATAGCACATCTATAATAACTGGTTGGATTAGGAAAGATGATATCAAGCGGATAGAAATAGGGTTAAAAAAAATTACCACAAACTTTGTCATTGAAGAAATGGAGCCGGAAAAGGGTGAAGAAGCCCCCGTGATTATTAGAAATTCTTCTTTTATGCGGCCGTTTGAAGCAGTAACTGGTATTTACGGTTTACCTAAATCTTCGGAAGTAGATCCCACCCCTTTCTTATCGATATTTTTCATAATTTTCTTCGGGTTGTGTCTAACTGATGCTGGCTATGGTTTGGTGTTGATGGTTTTGACCTATTCGGCAATAAAAATATTAAAGATTCCTAAGGAAAATCAGCGGCTACTGCGGCTTTTAATGTATGGTGGTTTCGTTACGTTTATTGTTGGCGTTTTGACGGGCGGTTGGTTTGGAATTGTGTTAGAGGATTTGCCGGCTAATTTAGATTGGCTAGTTAAAGGATTGATGACTGTCAGATTAATTAACCCGATCGAGAATCCGATAGTGATGTTGGGACTGTCGTTTGCCTTAGGATATATTCATATTATCTATGGCATTGCGATCGACATGTGGTGGAAAATTAAAAATGGTGATGTTAAGGATGGTATTTTAGATAGTGGCACCTGGATTTATTTTTTGTTAGCTATGGGTTTCTATGGAGCGTCTGCAGCTGGTGTTTTGCCAGAAAGTCTGAAGTCAATTTCATTATATCTGTTATTGGCAGGCGTGGTGATTATAATATTGACCCAGGGTCGAAAGCAAAAGAATCCGATTGTTAAGATTCTGGCTGGGATTGGCAGTTTGTATGGGCTAGTGGGGTATATGAGTGATATTTTGTCCTACTCTCGCTTGTTGGCCTTGGGACTTGCGACGGGTGTTATTGCCATGGTTATCAATTTGATTGCGTCGATGCTGAAGGATACGGTACCGGTGGTCGGCTGGGTGTTAATGGTGCTGGTTATGGTTGGTGGTCACCTTTTTAATATTGTGATCAATGTGTTAGGCGCCTACATTCACTCCGGACGTCTGCAGTTTGTCGAATTCTTCCCCAAGTTTTTACAAGGAGGTGGGAAAATATTCCGGCCGTTTAAGCGGGTAAGTAAGTATGTGGATTTGAAATCATGAGTGATTACACCGTCCCATCATATAACAGAAGATTGTCAGCTTTTTTTCTTGATGGTGGCTTGTTGGTCTTGTTGTGCCATCCCGCTGTGGTTATTCTAGCTATTTTCGAAGTTATTGTGTCTAAACCTAGGATCCTGGAAAATATTCCAACGCCGTTGTTGATCCTGAGTATATTAGTGGTTGCAACTGTAGCAAATGGTTACTTTCTTTTCCGTGATGGGATGAAGAAGGGGAGTTTCGGTAAAAGGAAGATGGGGTTAATGGTGATTGATGAAAAGACTAATCGGCCTTGTAGTTACGGGAAATCGTTTTTACGTAATCTGTTTTTACTGATGTTTCTCAGAGCTGATGGGATACTATTCCGCTGGACTAAGGATAGAAGGAGATTGTCGGATATGATTGCGGGGACAAGGGTGATCAATAGTGAAGAATTTATTAATTTAAATAATAATTAAGGAATAAAAGTATGATCGGAATTGCACTTGCAATCTTAGGTGCTGCGCTAGCTGTTGGACTAGCCGGCGTCGGTTCAGCTATCGGAGTTGGTATCGCTGGACAAACTGCTTCTGGCCTGGTTTCAGAAGAGCCAGAAAAATTTGGTAAAGCCCTTCTTCTACAAGCTTTGCCTGGTACACAAGGTATTTATGGGTTCTTGGGAGGATTTTGGGTGATTATGAAATTAGATCTTCTGTCAGGAGCTAGTCCTATTGGCATGGAGGCCGGCCTCCAAATTTTGTTTGCTTGTCTGCCAATTGCTATCGCTGGTCTCACCTCTGGAATTTTACAGGGTCGAGTATCAGCGGCTGGTATGGGCATTGTTGCTAAGAAACCAGATGACGCTGGAAAAGGTGTTATCTTGTCCGCTATGGTTGAAACTTATGCCGTGTTAGGATTACTGGCTACTATCCTATTGATTAATGGTATTCAGTTATAGAGTTAGTTAGTTTTTGGCTAGCTATCTTGATATTCTTCGAAAACACGTTGGATTTTTCCAGCCTGCCCGCTTTGCGAAGTAAGGCCGAGCGGACAGGCGCAAACGAGCTGACGGGCTTGCTCGATCAAAACACGGTTTTCTAGGCACACCAAAGCGGCTAGCCTTCTAATTTTGGAAAAGTTGTAATTATTAAAGTATGGCATTAGAAGATATTACAAAGACAATTACAGAGGAAGCTCAGGCCGAAGCGAAAAAGATCAAAGCGGCTGGTGATAAACAGGTGACTGAAATTGCGGCTGAGGGCAAAGAAAAAGTGAAAGCTGAGGAAATCAAGATCAACCAACGGATTGAGAAAGAAGTGCAGAAGGTCATGGAACGGGTTAAGTTTCAAACCAACATTGCGGAGAGAAATCAATTAGTGGCAGCCAAGCAGAAAATCGTTGGCGAAGTTTTTGCTAAAGTTCTTGAGCAAATGAGTGGTCTCGATGAAAATAAGTACGTTGAGTTTGTTACTGGCCTGGTTAATGGACTGCCTGACGTAGCTGAGGGTGAGATTGTACCGGTCGCCGGCAAAGAAGAGTTGACTAAACGGATTGTTGACGGCAGTCAGAAGAGTTTTGCCGTGTCAGCTGATTCTATTCCGGGTGTAGGCGGATTTGTTTTTCGCTCGGAGAACATCGAGATCAATAACACCTTTGCTGCCCTGCTAGATGAGAAAAAAGGTGATTGGGAGATCGAAGTTTCAAAGATTTTGTTTGGATAAATGAGTTATGCGTTATGAGTATACGAGTTGACGGGAAGATACAGCTCGTAACTCATTAACACGTAAGCTCGTAACTATTTCCACGATGACCAAATCCCAATATTTATACGCCACCGGTCGAATACGTAGCTTGGAAACCAAGCTGCTATCGGCTAGTGATATGGAGCGCATGATTGACGCCAAAGACGCCACCATGGCTTTTAAGGTTTTTAATGATCTTAGCTATGCGGACGAGCTATCTGACATCGAGAAGCCAGAAGATTACCAGGAAGTGCTTCAGCATGACTTGCAGCAAGTCAAAGACGTTCTAAGGCAGATAACACCAGACCCCAAGGTGATGGATCTGCTCTTTTCTCGCTATGACTATCATAACATTAAGCTTTTTCTCAAGGCCGAAGTGTTAGGCAAAGATCTAGGCAAATATCAATCTAATCTGGGTAACATAGATCCGGAGCGTTTACGAGACTATATTATTAAAGACACCAAGACGGCAATTCCAGCCGAGATTGAAGAGGTGATTCGAGAAGCCAAGAAGGAATTTGATAAGAAGGACGTTGGTGGCTACATAATCGATTCATATATTGACGGAAAGTATTTTGGCCGTTTGCAGGGATTGGCTCAGAAGATGAACAATAACTTTACTTCTAGCTTGGTAAAGAACTGGATCGATATTGCCAATGTGAAGTTATTTCTGCGGGCGGCTAAGTTAGGGTTAGAGCTTGAGAAAATACAGAACTATTTTATTGCGGGCGGTAACATTTTAGCCTCTAGCTTGGTGAATTATTATGGCAAAGATCTGAAAGAAGCAGCCGCTATTTGCTCGCGCGGCTTTGAAGACGTTGAAGTGAAAGAAGCAATCAAAGACTACGCCGAAGGTGGCCAGTTGTGGAAAATGGAGAAAGCTTTTGAAAATTATGAAATTAAGTTTATTCAGCAGGCTAAATATATTGCTTACGGACCGGAAATTGTCTTGGCTTATTATTTGGCCAAGAAAAACGCCGTGCGCAATGTGCGTTTGATTTTCACTGGCAAACTAAATGATTTGCCTAGTGGTGAGATTAAAGAACGTGTAAGGGAGATATATTAAAATGGAACACAAAATTGGCATAATCGGCAGTCACGAAGAAATCCTGGGGTTCAAGACTTTGGGTCTGGTGCCTTTGGCGGTGCGCGAGAAGGAGGAAGTTATTAAAAAACTAGACGAGTGCATTGAGAAAAAAGAATTTGCGGTGATATTTGTTGTCGAAAACTGGGCCGAGCAAGTGGAAGAAGAATTACTTGAACGCTCACGGGGTGCTTTGCCAGCCGTGGTGACAATCCCGGGTTATGCTGGCAGCAAAGGCATGGGAGAGAAGAAATTGCGTCGGATTGTAGAGCAGGCGGTGGGAAGTGATATTTTGTTTAAGGACTAGTCAATTACTATATAAACAACTAATTCATTATTAAGAAATGAACGAAGATACAAAACAAGCAGAGACAAATCCTGACCAAGGAATTATTACTAAAGTTTCTGGTCCATTAGTCGTTGCCAAAGGCATGAGTGAGGCCAAGATGTATGAGGTGGTCAAGGTGAGTGAAGAAAAGCTCATTGGTGAGATCATTGAGCTGGAAGGTGACCGCGCTTCTATCCAGGTATATGAAGAGACGGGCGGTCTTGGACCGGGTGACCCAGTTTATCGAACTGGCAGTCCACTATCAGTAGAATTGGCTCCAGGATTGATGGAATCTCTTTATGATGGTATCCAGCGACCACTGAACTTAATTCAAGAAAAAGCCGGCGACTTTATCACGCGTGGTATTGAAGTGCCTGCTATCGATCGTGATAAGAAATGGGAATTCAAATCAGTGGCCAAAGAAGGCGATGAGGTAGCCGAGGGTGATACTCTAGGAACAGTTGATGAGACCACTCTAGTTGAACACCGGATCATGGTGCCTAAGGGTGCAGCGGGTAAAGTCAAAGAAGTAAAAAGTGGTGAATTTACAGTCGAAGAAATAGTAGCCGTAATCGCGGGCAAAGATGGCCAGGATGTTGAGGTTATGATGCTGCAAAAATGGCCGATTCGTGAACCGCGACCGGTAGCTTCTAAGTTAGTTCCGACCGAGCCCCTGATTACTGGTCAACGCGTAGTAGATACTTTCTTCCCAATCGTAAAGGGTGGTGTGGGTTGTGTGCCGGGACCGTTTGGCGCGGGCAAGACGGTAATCCAGCATCAATTTGCCAAGTGGGCCGACGCGGACATTGTGATCTTTATTGGTTGCGGCGAGCGTGGTAATGAGATGACGGACGTATTGATGGAATTCCCGGAACTGAAAGATCCGCGTTCGGGTGAGCCACTAATGAAACGAACTGTGTTAATTGCTAATACTTCGAATATGCCAGTGGCCGCGCGCGAAGCTTCGGTTTACACTGGTATTACTTTGGCCGAATATTATCGAGACATGGGTTACAAAGTAGAGCTAACAGCTGACTCGACTTCTCGTTGGGCGGAAGCGCTACGAGAAATCTCGGGACGACTAGAAGAGATGCCCGGCGAAGAAGGCTATCCGGCCTACTTAGGTTCGCGGACGGCAAGTTTTTACGAACGAGCCGGTAAGGTCCGCTGCCTCGGCGGTGAGAAGCGGGAAGGATCACTCAGTGTCATCGGTGCTGTTTCTCCTCCAGGTGGTGACTTGTCCGAACCGGTGACACAGAATACTCTACGCGTGACCAAAGTATTTTGGGGGTTAGATGATGATCTAGCTAACCGACGACATTTCCCGGCTATTAATTGGTTGAATAGTTATTCACTATATTTGGAAGATGTTAATGACTACATGAAAAAAGAAGCGGGCAAAGATTGGCCCGAGATGCGTGGACAGGCGATGCAAATTCTTCAGGAAGAAGCCAGTCTGGAAGAAATCGTTCGCTTGGTGGGTATCGAAGCTTTGTCTCCGAAAGAACAGCTGTTACTTGATACCGCCAAGGCTATTCGCGAAGATTATCTGCAGCAGGATGCTTTTGATGATGTTGATTCCTACGCTTCGCTGAAAAAGCAATACTGGTTGCTGAAAGCGATCATGACTTTTCACAACAAAGGTACAGAAGCAATCGAGAAGGGCGCTGAGCTTAAGAGTCTACAAGAATTACCGATCAAAGAAAAAATTGCTCGGGCGCGATTTATTCCTGAGGAAAAATTGGCCGAAATAGAAAAATTGGTTGATGAGGTAATGAAGGGGATTGAGGGTGTAGCGAAAAACTAGGTTATAGGTGTTAGGTATTAGGTTAAATAAATTTTTAAAAATATATGTTAAAAGAGTACAAAACTATTAAAGAAATCGCTGGACCGTTGATGATTGTAGAGAAAATTGCTGACGTTAAATACGACGAGCTAGTAGAGATCGAAATGTCTACGGGCGAGAAGCGTCGGGGTCGGGTTCTCGAGGTTACTGACGAGTTTGCCGCTATTCAAGTTTTTGAGGGCACTCGAGGGCTGGGTACCAAAGGTGTAAAGGCTAAATTCCTCGGACGGGGGATTGAGCTGCCGGTTTCTAAAGAAATGCTGGGTCGAGTTTTTGATGGTTCTGGCCGACCAAAGGATGGCGGTCCGGAGATTGTCCCGGATCAGAAGAAGGACATTGCGGGCGCGCCGATCAATCCTTACGCCCGTGATTTTCCGAACGATTTTATCCAGACGGGCATTTCCACTATTGATGGTATGAATACTCTCGTGCGTGGTCAGAAACTGCCGATTTTCTCGGGCGCTGGCTTGCCTCACTCGGAAGTAGCGGCGCAGATTGCCCGTCAAGCTAAGGTGGTCGGTGAAGGGGGTCAAGAAGACGATGCACCGTTTGCCGTGGTTTTCGCGGCGATGGGCATTACCTTTGAAGAGTCTGAGTATTTTATTAATCAGTTCAAAGAAACGGGCGCGATTGAGCGAGCGGTGATGTATATGAACTTGGCTGATGACCCAGTGGTCGAGCGTATTATTTTGCCACGCTTGGCTTTAACTTGCGCAGAATATCTAGCCTTCGAGCTTAATATGCACGTTTTGGTAATTCTCACTGATCTCACTAATTATTGCGAAGCGCTGCGAGAAATCTCTGCTTCTCGCAAAGAGGTTCCGGGCCGTCGTGGTTATCCAGGATATCTTTATACCGATCTCTCAACTCTCTACGAACGAGCTGGCCGAATAAAAGGGAAAACTGGTTCAATTACACAGATTCCAATTTTGACTATGCCCGAAGACGACAAGACACATCCAATCCCCGATCTTACTGGCTATATCACTGAGGGACAGATTATCTTGTCTCGGGAACTACATCGTAAAGGTATCTATCCTAGCATCGATGTATTACCTTCATTGTCGCGATTGTCACAAAAGGTGATGAGTAAAAGAACGCGTGAAGATCATTCTGGTGTGGCTAATCAGCTGTTCTCTTCTTATGCTCGTGGTAAAGAAGCTAAGGAGCTAGCGGTGATTTTAGGTGAAGCGGCTCTCTCCGAGGCTGATAAGAAATTTGCCCAACTAGCTGATGAATTTGAAGATAAATTTGTTCGGCAGGCGCATGATGAAAATCGCAGTCTGGAAGAGACATTGAATCTGGGTTGGGAATTGATTAATATTTTGCCTAAGTCTGAAATGAAGAAGGTGAAACCAGAGCAGATCGAGAAGTATTTGCCGAGGAAGGAAGAGCCAAAATAATCAGCGCGATTAGAATATATAAATGGCCAAAAAATTAAACGTCAATCCAACTCGCATGGAGCTCTTGCGACTCAAGAAACGAGTCAAGACGGCCAAGCGGGGATATAAATTACTCAAAGAAAAGCGTGATGGACTAATGAAACAGTTCATGGCGATTATTCGTGAAGCCAAGGAAATGCGTGAGCAGGTGGAAGGCAAAATGCCGGAAGCGCTTAAGAGTTTTTTGTTTGCGTCCGCTGACATGCGACCAGAAGCGCTGGAAGAGTCCCTGGCCATGCCTTCTCAGAAAGTATCACTGGAGTCTGAAGTTAAGAATGTGATGAGTGTTAATGTGCCGCAATTTACCTTCAAGCAAGAAGGCAAGTTTCTTTGCTACAGTCTATCCTCAACCAGCTCACAGTTAGATGATTCGCTGCGGACTTTTTCTGATTCGCTGCAAGACATGATCAAGTTAGCGGAGATCGAACACTCCGCGGCTCTGCTGGCTGAAGAAATCGAAAAGACTCGTCGGCGCGTAAATGCTCTGGAATACGTAATGATTCCAGACCTGGAAACAACGGTGCGATTTATTACTCTCAAGCTGGGTGAGCAGGAAAGAGCCGGTATTGCGATGGTGATGCGGGTAAAGGAGATGATTAAGGATCAGTAACAGTAAATCCCAATTAACAATTTTCAAATTCCAAACAATATACAAATTCCAATAACCAAACTATAATAAAAAAGTGTTTGGTTTTTTGTTTATTACAGTTTATTTGTTATTTGTGATTCGTAATTTGGAATTTATAAAAATGCCCATCCCGCAAATATTCTACAATATCGGTTACGCTGTTTGCCACCAACTTCCGCACCGAACTTTCCATGTCCACGATCAGGCGTTGCCTTTATGTTCACGCTGCACTGGGATTTATCTCGGCATGTTTTTGACGTTTGCGTTTTATTTTGTCTGGTATTGGTTGCGTGGCCGGCGACCTACTATTCCGCCCGCCTTACCAATCATTGTCATGTCGGCTTTATTTTTTCTGGCTATGCCCTTCAATGCTATCTCACCCCACTTTGGTGTACCAACGCACAACATCGCCCGACTCATCACTGGAATATTATTTGGTTTTTCCGTCCCTTTGTTTTTGCTGCCAGTCTTCAACGATAGTCCACGCGGGAAAAATAGCGAGGAAAGGATCATCAAAACGGGTGGGTACGTGTTTTTATTGGCCGCAGTGATTTTAGCAACAGCGTTGATAGTTATCGGCAGTATTCCCGCCCTCTATTTTACCGCCTACGCTTCCGTAGCTGGCTTAATTATTTTTGCCAGTCTTCTTAACGCCACAGTCGTAAAAGAAATATTTGAGCATTATCGAAATTTTATTAATAATTATTGGTTTGTAGCAATGGGAGTTATGCTAGCGGCGGGAGAGTTTACTATTCTCTTTCTCGGCCGCGCTTATATCGAGCAACAACTATTACCGTAAATATTTATGCAGAATAAATACGTATTTCGAGAATATTCTCCTTTATATGTGAAATATTTTGCGCAAGAGCGAAAGCTACTAGAAGATGTTCTTGGCGAAAGTGTCAACATTGAACATGTTGGCTCCACTGCTGTGCCAGGCTTAGGGGGCAAGGGTATCGTTGATATCTTAATTGGTGTTTTTCGAGACGACATAGGGATTACCAAAAACAAACTGAAAAAAGCTGGCTACGAATTCCGTCCGCAGGCTAGCACGTCGGAGAGATTATTTTTCCGTCGAGATTATGCTGTCGGCCAACAAAAAAGACGAGTCCATCTTCATCTAGTAGAGCGGGAGGGATCGGAGTGGCAACAGTTTATATTTTTCCGTGATTATTTGCGGGAAAACCCCACCGTAGCCGAGGAATATACCAAAATTAAACAAGAAGCGGTGAAAATGGCCAGAGGGGAAGGGGAGAAGTACAGAAAACATAAAGAGAAATTTATTGCCAGTCTATTGAAAAAAATTTAGCCGAGCGTTCTCCGTAAAAAAAGGTTAAGAACCTTTGTTTGCTTGTTCACTCGCCCCGCAAGCTTGCGGGGGCTCATTCACACTGCGTAAACAAAAAAAGCCCACTTCCCCAGTGGACTTTTTTGTTAACTAAGCGTTCTTAGTAAGTACTCATATCACCCAAACCGCCAGCGATTGAACCGGTTAGAACCAGAATGTAGTAAACGCCGCAGCAGAGGCAATAGCAAATCATCGGGATAAGTCCGAGTAGCAAGCAGATTTTACCAAACTTTTTCATTTCCATGTCTTCTTTTCCTTTGGACATGTAGATGGCACCGAAGATGATACCGAAGATGCTGATAAAAAAGGACAAGATGTAATACAATACCTTAGGTTCAGGTATTGTGTCCTTCTGGGGGGCTGGAGTAGCTGGAGTCTCTGGAGCTGGCGCTACTGGAGCTGAACCAGCCGGAGCTCCTGGGCTAGGTGTTCCTTCTGTCATTTGTTTTAGCTTAATTTAAATTTACTAACATTGTAGCACACTAAGCTTAAAAGAGCACTTTTTTATCCACACTGACTGTTTATTAAATAATCCGGCCATGGTATAATTTTATGGAGTTTAGAGCTAATTATAGTAATAAGTAAAATAAAAAAATGGCTAACGATGTCAAAAAAGTCGAGCCCAAGATAGAAAAGGGTGGTCAGGATAGCTGGCTAAAAAGACTGGGACGTAAATTAAAAACTGACCGCAAAGCGCAGATTGTTCTTATCGTGGTGGTAGCAGTCTTAGCAGCTGGTACAGTGCTTGGTTATTACGCTGTTTCCGATGGTGGCCTGAAATTCAGTGATCTGGAAGACAAAGAACAGCCGGAAGAAGAGACTACAACTGCTCGTCGACTTGATGGCGTGATTGTGGAAGAGGGTGAGACTGATTATTGGCCGGTGGCAGTGATGATCGAAAATATTACTTCGGTGCGACCACAATCTGGCTTGTCAGATGCTAACGTTGTTTACGAAGCTTTGGCCGAAGGCGGTATTGCGCGTTTCATGGCTATTTTCGACAATGGCGGCACGGCTGAGAAGATTGGTCCGGTGCGTTCCGCTCGATCTTACTATTTAGAATGGCTGTCAGAATACGACGCTCTGTATACTTTTAGTGGCGCTTATCCACCAGTGTTAGCTGCTGTTGATGGCTTGGGTATCAAAAATATTAACGCGATGTACGCTGGCTCGAAATATTATTATCGAGATAGCGGTGCCGCCGCTCCCCACAATATGTTTACCAGTTCCGATAAACTAGCTCTGGCCTTACGAGATCAGAAGTTAGACCAAAAAAAGACCACTTATCGTTCTTGGAAATTCAAGGATGAGGCTGAAAAATCTGAATTACCTAGCGCTGAACAGGAGATCAAGATTGATTTCTCTAGCGGTGGCTACGTAGTGGTTTATAAATACGATCGAGCTACTAATACCTATCTCCGGTTTAATCCCGAAGGAGCAGCGCACAAGGATCGCAATAACGACAAGCAGATTGCGCCGAAAAATGTAGTAGTGATGCGGGTGTCAAATAAAGTGATTGATGATAGTGGTCGCTTGGAGATGGATGTTCACGGTGAAGGCGAAGCTACTATGTTTGCCGAGGGTAAAGCGACTAAAGGTACCTGGAAGAAAAAAGATCGCACTAGCCGTACTAT
>JBDRPV010000083.1:0-2362 GCA_043826745.1 Parcubacteria group bacterium | reverse complement strand
AGTGACTTGCTAATAACTCATCAACTCATAACTCATTAACCCTTACTTAGATATTCACGCCCGAAGGCAATTCCTATCCCGACAAACAAGCCACAAAAAATTCCGGCTAAGGCTAAAGTAGCTGGCCCGTATTTTTTTTCTACCACCACTGGTGCGGGAGAAGTAACGACAAAGGAATTTTTATTATCGGCGTTTTTCTCGGTTGTCTCCACTTTATTATTAATAACCGTGACTAAGCCAGCGGCCACCTTATCAGCTTGATCACGATCAGTTTGATTATATTTGGCTCGGACCAAATGAGCAGAAATTTGCTTGGCTTTCATCCCTCGCGCCAAGGCATTCAAATCATCCTCCGAAACAGTTACGCCAGCTGCTTGGTAGGCTTCCCGAATTATTTCCGGCGATTCTAGCCAACCAACAATAGTGTTGCCTAGTAACTCACTGGCCTGAATGGCATAATAGTTATCATATTGGAATTCACTCGTATCTTGTCGATTTACTCTTTGAACAGAAAAAGCGATCGAAGTTTCGTAGGCGGCCGGTTTCAAAGCGGAAAATAGCAAGGCTAATATTCCACATAAAACAGCACAAACGAAAATAAGAGTTTTGTGGCTGCTAATGATTTTGAGATAGTTGTGTGGGGACATAGTTTAGATATTAGATAATAGATTACGGATACTAGATGATAGATACTAGATCATAGATCATTAGAAATCTATTATCTAAAATCTGTCATCTACTATCCGTTATCTTTTTTTGATGTTCTTGATATGCTTTCTCAACATAATCCTTTATTTTTTTCTTAAAAATCGAGACGTCAAAATCGGCCACTCGTTTTTGGATAACAGCCGGATCATATTTGTCAGCTTCAAACTCGCGAACGGCGTCAACTAAACTCCACGGGGTTTGATCCTCAAAGAACTCGCCCGTCACTCCTTCTTTGACGGTTTCCAACGCTCCCCCCTTTTTATAAGCAATTACTGGTCGTCCCGCTGCCATTGCTTCGACCGCGGCAATCCCAAAGTCCTCTTCTTGCGGATGAATAAAAGCTTTACAAGAAGCCAACAGCTTATTTTTCTCTTTATCACTAACTGGTCCCAAGAATTCAATATTATTATTGGCTAACTTTTTCAATTTTTTGTACTCCTCGCCGGTGCCAACAACCTTCAAAGGAAATTCTAGAGCATTGAAAGCCTCAATCGCCAAATCAACTCGCTTATAGGGTCGCAAACGACTGACAATCAAATAATAGTCCTGTACCTTGGCGGGTTTACCAAAACTTTTTACTTCCACTGGAGGATAAATTACATCACTGTCACGAAAATAATATTTATTAATTCTATCAGTAACATTTTTTGAATTTGTCACAAACTTATCCACCCGCTCGGCCGCTTGACGATCCCAAACACGAATACGATTCAAGATAATCGGCAAACCCTTTTTAATAATACTGGGTTGTTTAAGTTCTTCAGTGTAAGAATGGGTGTCACTCCACAAATAACGAGTGGGAGAATGACAATAGCAAATATGAAGTGTTTCTGGTTTAGTAACTATTCCCTTAGAATAGGCTGAGCAATCAGACAAAACTACATCATAAGATGACAAGTCAAACTGTTCAATGGCCGCTGGCATCCAAGCCAAATACCACTTGTAACGACGAGGGCCACCGGGCAAATTCTGTATGAAAGAAGTACGAATGTCCATGTCATCAAAAACGTCGCCCGTCTCACTACGATCATAAGTAATAGTATAGACAGGTGCCTTGGGAAAAAGTTCGTGAAAAACCTGGAGCACTTTTTCTGCTCCGCCAACTTGGTTTAAAAAGTCATGAATTAAGGCTACTTTCATATATAGATGTCAGATTATAGATGATAGATATTAGATTACGGACTATTTTAGATCTGTCATCTATAATCTATTATCTCAAGATTGTCCTTTAGTATAAGTAAAAACTACTCACCTAGCAAGTAAACTCTGAATACGAGCCGCTTCCACCTGAACTACTCTACTTTCTTCATCTTCAAAGCTCCGCACACCCTTTCGGTGCATCGGTCGCCGAGCATCTAAATGTAAGTCGAGTACTAAAGCAGCACCAGGATCACGTCTGGTCTTTATATGAAAGCGAGGATAATAACCACGCCCTAAACGCCTTATATAGCCCATACTCCCACTGCGAGGATCACGCCAGGGCTTATAGCCACAGCGACGAGCTAGATAAGTTTCATTAAAACGAGGATTTTGGATAGTAATATCCATAATTATTCAATTCGTTTCTTGGCTTCTTCTTTCAGCTGCTGCTTGAGCTTATCGTCGATTTCGTCTGGCAAGACATCGCCTTCGGGATTATGCTCAGTGGCTTCTT
>JBDRPV010000082.1:0-2434 GCA_043826745.1 Parcubacteria group bacterium | reverse complement strand
CTTAGAAGTTTACTGAAAAAATTAGGCAAACTAGGCATTGTCAGTATCTTAGTCGAAGGCGGCCAAAAAGTAGCCACTTCTTTCCTAAACGCCAAACTAGTAGACAAAGTCCATGTGTTTATTAGTCCCGAGTTTTTTGGCGAAGGGCAATTGTCAATAACGGGTGAGCTTGCTAAAATTGTGAAGTTACGAGATATCCAAGTGCAAAAGTTAGCTGATAATATTTTAATCTCCGGACATGTTAAATAGTATCGATCAGGCTATAAAAGACCTGAAAAAAGGTAAGCCGGTGGTAGTAGTTGACGATGAGGAGCGGGAAAATGAAGGCGATTTGATTATCGCGGCCGCTAAAATAAACGCCGCCGCCGTTAATTTTATGGCTAAAGAGGGCCGGGGGCTTATTTGTGTGCCGATGGAGGCAACCAGGTTAGCTGCCCTCGAAATTCATCCCATGACCGCCGTCAATGAAGACACTCACGAAACTGGCTTTACCGTGTCAGTGGATGCCAGAGGAGGCACCACTACCGGTATTTCTGCGGCTGACCGCGCCCGAACAATCAAGACTTTGATTAATCCGCGTACTAAGCCTGGAGATTTAGCTCGTCCCGGCCACCTTTTTCCTTTGCAGGCAAAAGCGGGCGGGGTCTTGCAGCGCGCTGGCCACACCGAAGCGGCCGTAGACTTGGCGAAACTAGCTGGTCTTTATCCGGCCGGCGTCATTTGTGAAATCATGAATGAAAATGGCACGATGGCACGCTTGCCGCAACTAAAGAAATTTGCCACCAAACACGGGCTAAAAATAATTTCCATCGCTGATTTAATTAAACATCGTCAACAGCGGGAAAGATTAATTCGACAAATAGCTAAAGCTAAGCTGCCCACTGACTACGGCGAGTTCCAATTACGAGTCTATGAATCGGATATTGATGATTACTTACATTTAGCTTTGATAAAAGGTAAAATAAAGGGGAAGAAAAATATTATGGTGCGTGTCCACTCGGAATGTTTGACGGGCGATGTTTTTTTCTCTAAGCGTTGTGATTGTGGTGAACAGTTGGCCTTGGCAATGAAAAAGATCCAACGTGTTGGCCAAGGGGTGATCCTCTACATGCGTCAAGAAGGACGGGGGATTGGCCTAGCGGATAAGTTAAAAGCCTACGGGCTGCAAGATAAGGGACTGGATACAGTGGAGGCTAATAAGGAACTAGGTTACGATGACGACCTACGTGATTACGGCATTGGCGCTCAGATCCTAGCTGATCTAGGACTGTCCTCGATTGAACTACTGACGAATAATCAACGTAAGGTGATCGGATTAGAGGGGTATGGCCTGAAGATTACCAGGACTGTCCCCTTGCGAATAAAAGCCAACAAGCATAATCGGAAATATTTGCAGGCTAAGAAAGAGAAATTGGGACATAAATTGTAATAATGGCCAAGAAAAAAATAGCCATCATCTGCGGCGGAATAACTGATGAACGAGGAATTTCCCTTAATTCTGCTCGTTCGCTGTACGATAGTTTTGATCGGAGCAAATATGAGCTCTCCCTTTTTTATTTCAACCCTCAGCTCGAAGCTTACGAAATCACTCCGGCTCAGGTTTATTCCAATACCCCGTTAGATTTTGATTATATTCTCAAACACAAAGGACAGTCCTTGAATGAGGCTGAACTAAGCGAAAAACTACGGGCGACTGATCTGGCTTTCCCAGCTATCCACGGTCTCTTCGGTGAAGACGGCCAGCTCCAGACCTTACTAGAAAAATACAAAGTCAAATATGTCGGCTCCGGACCGGAAGCGTGTCAACAAACCAGTGATAAACACCAATGCCAACAAATCCTTAAAAAGCATGGCTTTTATACTAAAGAAAACTGGGTAGTCAAAAAAGGTGAAATTATACCCGACCTACCGATCGGAAAATATGTCGCCAAGCCCCTTCATGGTGGCTCTAGTATCGGCGTGGAATATATTGAGAAGCCAGTTGATACAATTAAGGCAGTCGAAAAAGTCTGGCAGGTGGAAGACGAAGCGATCATCGAGCCTTGGTGCGAGGGTCGTGAGTTCACCATTATTGTTTTGGAAAATGACCGTCAGGCACCAGTAGCTCTTTTGCCGACCGAAATCGAATTTTCCCGCGTTAATATCACCTTCGACCGTTTTTTTAGTTACCGTAAAAAATACTTACCGACCACCGAAATTCGTTATCATACTCCCGCTCGTTTTAAGTCAGCTGAAATTACTAAGATTAGAGAAGAATCTGCTAGAGCCTTTCAGGTACTAGGCATGAAAGGCTTCGCTCGGATCGACGGTTGGCTGCTGGAGGACGGCACAATCTGGTTGAGTGACATCAATGCTATTAACGGTATGGAGCAAAATAGCTTTCTCTTTCAGCAGGCGGCAGTTTTGGGTATGAGTCACACTCAACTTCTTGATT
>JBDRPV010000081.1:0-11431 GCA_043826745.1 Parcubacteria group bacterium | reverse complement strand
CTATATGCTGGCTGGCAAGAAATATCTTCATGAGGTACCTCAGCTGGTTGTTTTAGATGAAGAAAAAGGCTATGTCTCAGCTGAAGAAATTCTGGTATTTTTTGGAGAACATTCTAAAAAACTAAAAGGTTCGGCCTGGAGAAAAAAGGTGATCAACTGGCAAGCAGCCAAAGAAAAACAGCTTGGCCAACGCAGACAAGCTAATATGGGCGAGCTTTTAAAATCTATTATTTTTTTCTAAGCTCAGCCTAGCCAGTAGATAGGATATGGTAGATTCTGCTCCCTGGTTTAGATTTATCGAAGATTTGCCAAGTCCGTCATGACAACCACCAGTTGCCTCATCGTAGATTACCTGGCTTAGTGAATTTTTACCCATGAACCACTGGAAGGCTGTATTAGCCTTTTCCAGATAGCTCTCGTCTTTCGTTATTTTATACGCTAAAACAAGTGTTTGCACCATGGAAGCTACATCTACGGGTTGCTGATCAAACCGTGCTTTCTGACCATTCTTAGAGTACCAACCATCTTGTCCGACTGGAGCAAACACTCCAGCTTGAAAGGTGACCGAAGATAAAAAATCCAAGGTTGACTTTGCAATTTTAAGATATTTTTCATCCTGAGTAGCCAGATATGAACAAAACAGTGCTTCCGGCAATTTACTATTTGAATAGGTAAGCTGTCGTTCAAACCACTGCCAGTTATCGCTAGAATGTTTTTTGTATAATGATACTAAATGATCGGCGAGCCTCCTCAGCTTGTCAATATTTTTGGCTGCGGGTCGGGCAGTGTTATAAAAATATAACCCTAAGATTATGAAAGAAACTGCCCGGGGATATTTAATGGCACTTGTCACCGCTAACGCTTTAAGAAAAATATTTTCTGCTTCGCTTTTTACTGCTTCGGGAATCGAACCGATAGAAATGAGATACCCTAAAGACCAAATTGCTCTACCGTGAGGATCGTGAATCCAATTGTCTAAGTTTATTTTTCTGGCATAGTCGACATAATTATATAATCTGCCATCTTTCTGCTGAACATAAGCGATAAAATTTAGATATTTCTTTATCGAGTTTAATTTAGAACTATCCTTAAACTGGTTAAAATAACGGCAACAAACAACTAACGCTCTGGCATTATCATCAAGTGTGTATCCAGTTGATTTATCCGGAACAAGGCCGTTGGCAAACTGGATAACGCCAAATTCATCCGTAAGCTTCATCAGATGAGTTAGTTTCACTTTCTGGGGTATTGTTTCATGCTTCTTCGAAATTACAACGTACTTGTTAAAAAGCTTTCTATAAGCAAGAGCAACATTGGGCCAAGTCATAAACCTGGTATAGGCGTAGGCATTCTTTTCCATGCTTTCTTTCAGATGGGGGTTCGATAATAAATTGATAATCGCCTCGGTAAATGCTTGGGAATTTTTAAATTCAACAATTATCCCTCTATCTGGTCTAACTGCGTCAATGGCGTGAAGAGATGGTGTTGAAATGACTGCTCGACCACAGCCCATAGCATAAGCTAAAGTGCCGCTGGTTACTTGGTTGGGATCAAGTCCGGAAGAAATATATACATCGGCCGCTTGTAAATAACTTACTACTTCTTTTAATTTAAGGTATTTATTATAGAATTTTACATTATTTTGTAGGCCCAACTTTTTGACTTTATCCTCTAAATAATTCCGATACTTCTCCCCTTCTTTTTTTCTGACGACGGGGTGTGTTTCCCCGACAATCAGATATAGGACATCGGGGAATTTCTTAATAACTTCGGGTAGAGCCTCAATAACATATTCATAGCCTTTGCCTTTGTTCATCAACCCAAATGACAAAAGTATAATTTTATCTTTCAAACCCATTCTGGATTTTTCTTTTTTGCTTTTACTAAATGGAACCGGGGGCATCCCATGAGGAATAACCGCGATGTCAGTTTTTATTTTATATTCGTTTCTGAGAATCTCAACTGCTTTGTTCGTCATTACGATCAAGCACGCCGACTTGTTCGCTAGATCCTGCACAATTTTTTTTAATTTATCATTAGGATTTGGCAAAACTGTATGGAAAGTGATTATGGCTGGTTTTTTTATTATTTCCAGAAAAGGAATCAAATAATTCCCAAAACTCCCGCCAAATATACCAAATTCATGCTGAATATTAATAAGTTTAATGGCTTTTATTTTATTAATTTGCTTGGCGGTATTGATATATTCCTGAATATCAGTATCACTTATTTGCAAAATAACTTCTTTAGGATAATTATAGATATTTGTCACGTCATTGTTCATCGCCAGAATTTTGGATTTACTCAAAGGTGATAAATTCTTATCCATCACTTTGATCAAATCTCTGGTATAGGTGGCAATACCACATTCTCGGGGCGGAAAGGTCGCCAGATACAGTACCCAGGAAGTTTTTTCACTATCTTTCATATTATTGTTAGCAAAAGTCCTAGTAATTTGTTAATTTTTTGATTTTGCTTCGTTTAATAATTCAGCCAACAATTCATTAATATCAAGAGACGCTACCGCGATGCGTTTGTCGGCAGCACCATAATAGATATATAGTCTATTCCCAAATTGAGCTGTTCCAGTAGGAAAGACAACATTATCAACATCTCCTTTTAGCTCCCATTCCTCTTCCGGCGAGAAAAGAGGTTCGCGAAGATGCCCGATGACTTTACCTGGATCTTCTTTGTCTAAAAGAGCTGCTCCGGCTCGATAGATCTTACCACTATTTGAATCTTCAACAGCATGGTAAATAAGCAACCAGCCCTTATCTGTTTCCAGCGGGGGACATCCTCCGCCAATATTCCTCGATTCGAACCAATATTTTGATTCTAAAACTACATAATCAGAGAGTTTTTTCAGATAGTTCAGCCAGTATTCAGTGTTTAATTCGGCAAAGTCATTAAAATAGGCTATTTGGATGTCTGGCAAGATCCGATGGATCAAAGCGAATTTTCCTTTTATTTTCTGGGGAAATATAAAATGATCTTTTTCCCAGAGGAGAACGCCTTTTCCGACAACATCTTCATAGTATGACTTAAAGAAAAAATACCTGTCTTTCAATTTTGACTTTACTTCGTGGAATTTTTCTTCCGCCAAGTCATAGGATATTTGAGGAGTTATTATTCCCTTTTTTTCAAATTTTTTTAAGTCTTGACTGGTAGCCAGAGCACCAAGGGCATTTTTTCCGTCGTAAGCAACGTAAAACAGGTAATATGTCCCATCTAAAAAAACTATTCTGGGGTCTTCGGTGCCCCTTTTTTCATAATCAAATTCGGGGAATAGAACTGGTTTCTGGTATCTTTTAACAACCTTTAGCGGACCAGCTAACTCACAATGACCGATGCTGGAATGATTTCCTTGTCCGACTGCCCGATAAAACATCCGGATTGTTTTCCCTTCCTGAACACAAGCTGGATTCAAAACGGCTTGATTTTCAAATTCCGATTCGGTCGCCTCAAGAATAACACCTTCTTTTTTTACAAACACCATTTATTTAATTTATTAGTTTTTCTTTGATAAAGCTTACAGATAACATGTTCTGCGCGAACTTAATACCCCTTCATTTTAACAAACAACAATACTATTTCCAATCTATAATGAATGGTCTAAGTTCATGCTATTTCAAGCCAGTACACTGTTATATAATAGAAAACAAAAAACTGCCTATTCTCTCTAATTCGAGACTGATTAGCAGTTCTAACAATGTCTACTGAGGAGAAACAGTAACTGGCAAAGGGGTTTCGAGCCCAAAATCAAAATTGGGAATCATCGTTGCCGGTTTATCTGATTCCTTACTTAAATAGATTGATTTTAATTCATCAACAATAATATTTATCAGTTCTTTTGATTTACGCTCATTTATCTTTTTACTATGATCCCAATCTATCCCCGGGTTGGAATTCCCTTCCAGAAAATACAAATTCCCGTTATTGCTGCGAATATAATCCAAAGAGTACAGAGAATGTTCTAGATCCAACTTTGTGCTCAATTTTGAAATTATCTTCTTGGTCATAGCCCGAACATCATGGGGTATTGTTTTTAATTTCATATAAACCAAGTTTCCCCCTTGATGTTCATTGCATCTAAATTCTCCCCTTTTGGCAATTCTTATATAGGTCTGGATGATTTTATTTTTCAGAATTATAACCCGCAAATCAATAAATCCCTGATATTTTCCAAAAACAAAGCCCCGATTGCAATTAATAAACGGTTGGAGGATATAAGATAATATTTCTTTTACTTTTCTATCTGACCGGTAATGCTGCACGATTTCTTTTAAGCCAGCTTTAGCAAAATCTACTTTGTATATTTTGTAACCACTTACACCTGTTTTATCTTTTAATACGTGGCCATCTTGAAAATCAATGCCATTTTTATGACTTTTGAACAATTTATCCAGCCTGCCTTTCGCTAAAACTATTTTTCTCTTTTGGGGACTATTTATTTCTACCGTCGGTATGGCGAATTCATCAAAATGCCCATAGGTACTTAATTTATTCTGAAAAATGTCTTTTATTATTTTATTATTGAATAAACGGACAGATTTGGAGCTTGTGAGCAATCTTAATTTGTTTTCTTGTTTGACGGAAGAAGGAGTAAATTTATCAAAAATGACTTGGGAATGCGCCTGGCCATCATTTCTAATCCATTCTTCGTCATACGTCCAAAAACTCTGGAAAAAACCCGGTCCAATGATATCTTTAGACGACACAAAAGCAGCTTCAACGCCCATTTTCTGGCATCGCAACAAAAAATAACGATAACTATCATTATAGCCTTCATGGCTGCCCTTAGACGAAAACGGAGATTTTTCTCTATATTGCTCATCTCTGGGGCTATTGGCGACTGATTCTGAGTAAACGACAATTACATCAAAATCTTTTATTTCACTATTCATATTCATTTCAATCTTTATGCTAATAATTACAGACAATTTAGTGTAACAGGTATTGCCCTTAAAGTAAAGCATAAATCAAAAATTGCTATATTTCACCCCCCTTCCCCACTACCCCCGATAATGCTAAGATAATATCAATAAACAATCAAATATTAACTCAATCCCATGACCACCAAAAAACTCACTCGATCCCTCATCCTTGGCAGCATCTTGCTCATTTTATTTGTTATCCTACCCAACTTCATTCGCCTATTTACCGACTGGCTTTGGTTCAAGGAGCTCGGTTTTGCCAACATCTTCACTACCACTCTAGGAGCCAAGGTGTTAATAGGACTAATCGCCGGCCTGGTCACCTTCGCCCTAATCTATCTCAACGCCAGGATTGCTACCCATCTTACACGTCAACAACAAAACTCAACCCCCTGGGGAGAACTGGGTATACCCATCGCAAAATTTGCCAACAAATTATTTCTACCGGCTTCTTTACTAATCGGACTATTTAGTGGTCTGGCTGCCAGTGGCTTGTGGCAAACAGTCTTAGAATATCTCAACGCTACCCCTTTTAATACCGCCGACCCCATATTTGGTCGGGATATTTCTTACTACTTTTTCATCCTCCCTTTTATTAAAGCCCTCATTGGCTTTGGCTTCTGGATAATCATCGTCTCCCTAATTGGAGCTAGCTTCATCTATCTCGCCCGGGGCGTTCTAGCCATTCCTCAACAGATCGTCAAGCTGGGCATCGGCGGGCAACTGGCCGCTAGTCCAAGCACCTCAGAGCCAAGCATCAGCCACAAGCACCCGGCTAGAGTTCACTTATTAATCCTAGCGGCTATTATTTTCCTGCTCGTCGCTCTTAAAACCCATTTCGTCCGCATTCCAGAGCTACTTTACTCCGTGACCGGATCGTTTGTCGGCGCTAGCTACACCGATATCCACGCTACCCTACCCCTACTGCGAGTAGTTTCTGTGGTTGCCCTGATTGGTGTTATTCTCACTCTCATTAATATTTACCGTCGAAAAAACCGCTTCATAATGCTGGCCATAGGGCTTTATTTTGTCGCCTTAGTCGCTGGTGGCATTTATCCTGCCCTAGTACAAAAGCTCAGTGTTGTCCCTAATGAATTAGACAAGGAGTCACCTTATATCGAACACAATATCGCCGCCACTCAAAAGGCCTGGGGACTTGACCAGGTAGAAAAGCGCGATATCACAACTGATACTACTTTAACAATGGATGATATAAACAAGAATGAATTAACTATTAAAAACGTCCGCCTTTGGGACCGCGAACCACTGCTTGATACCTTTTCCCAAATCCAGGAAATCCGCACTTATTATGACTTTATTTCGGTTGATAACGACCGCTATACTATCAACGATGAATATCGCCAAGTTATGCTCTCGCCACGAGAGTTAAATTCTGCTAGCTTACCCAATAAAACGTTTATTAACGAACGTTTTACTTTTACTCACGGTTACGGATTAACTTTAGGGCCAGTCAACCAAGTAACGGATGAAGGCCTACCACTGCTATTTGTCAAAGATATCCCCCCCACTTCGGCGGTCGAGTCTCTAAAAGTTAATCGTCCCCAAATATATTACGGCGAACTCTCCAGTGATTACGTTTTTGCTAAAACTAAAGCGCAAGAATTTGACTATCCAGAAGGCGAAGAGAATGTATTTGCCGAGTACCAAGGTAGTGGTGGCGTACCAATTAATTCTCTACTCGATAAGGCAGCCTTTGCCCTCCGCTTTGGTTCACTGAAAATATTGCTATCCAACGACATCGCCGCCGACAGTCGGGTGCTTTTCCATCGCAATATTCAAGAAAGAGTAAAGAAAGTCCTGCCGTTTTTAGAATTAGACAGTGACCCCTATCTGGTAGTGACCGAAGATGGCCAGCTAAAATGGCTATACGACGCCTACACCACTGGTAGTAGCTATCCTTACGCTCAGGCTATCAGCAGTGGCGATAATTATATGCGCAATGCTGTCAAGGTTGTAATCGACGCTTATGACGGCAAAATGCAATTCTACATCGCTGATCCTAGTGATCCCCTCATCCAAACCTACGCCAAAATATTTCCCAATACTTTCTCTGACCTGGCTGACCTGCCCACCGACCTGAAAAAACATTTACGTTACCCGGAGGATTTATTCGTTCACCAGACAAATCTTTACAAAACCTACCACATGGAACAACCCCAGATTTTCTATAATAAAGAAGACCAGTGGGAGGTGCCAACCAATGATAATGAGAAACATGATCCGATCATGCGTCACCTGATCATGAAACTGCCCGGAGAAGAAAAAGAAGAATTTGTGCTGATGTTACCCTTCACTCCTCGCCAGAAAGATAATATGATCGCTTGGATGGCTGCTCGCTCCGACGGTGATAACTATGGTAAGCTAGTCGCCTATCAATTTGGTAAACAGCAGCTGGTATTTGGTCCAAAGCAGATCAATAACCGAATTAACCAGGACGCTGATATTTCCCAACAAATATCGCTCTGGGATCAACGCGGATCTGAGGTCATTCAGGGTAACTTACTCGTTATCCCGATTGAAGAGTCACTGCTATATGTGCGGCCGCTATATATCCGGGCCGAGGGTGGCAAAATACCAGAGCTAAAAAGAGTAATCGTGGCCTATGAGAACAAGATTGCGATGGAGGAAACTCTGGATCAAGCCTTGCAGAAGATATTTGGTGGAGAGGTGACGGTGACAACCGAAGAAGACACTGAGCAACCAGCTAAGACGACAAAGACGTCGGAAAACCAAGACAGCCTGGCAATCCAAGCCAAAAAGCTTTTTGACGAAGCGCAAACGGCCCAGCGCAACGGTCAGTGGGCGCTATATGGAGAAAAGGTGAAAGAATTAGAGACGGTTTTACAGGAGATGGCTGGTAAATAATGCTTAGGAGAAGACGTTTTGTGCTAAAAAGCCGGGTTATTTCACCCGGCTTTTGATTCAGTATATTTTATATTGTTTCACTCAATCCTCACAGCCACTTCTTTAGCCACACCAGCATTTTCGCTGGCTGCTCACCAAAATACTGATAGCCTTCAAAGCGATGTTTGGTACCTTCAATCCAGAAAAATTCTTTGGGCGCTGGAGTCTCGGCGTAAAAACCTTTGATATCGTTGAGGTCCGTCCAGGGGTCGTTTTTAGTTTGGACATACATGGTGGGGACTTTGATATCTTTCGCAAACCCAGCTGGCGACATTTTTTCCAGCGGATATTTCCCCCGCCAGGCGACAAACTTAGAGACCAACGGCAGCAGCAACTTTGCCCCTACTGGCGTGAAAAGCTTACCCAGATAGGTGCGGATAAAAACTTCCATCGAAATTGGCTGGATGGCTATCAGACATTTGACGTTCTGAAAAACTGCTGGCTCTTTACTCATCGCTACAATAGTAGAATTAGCTCCCATACAGAAACTGACAAAGCCGATGTCTTTGTTGCGTAAATCATTACGCTCCCCAATAAAATTCATAGCCGCTACCACGTCCAGATACTCTTCCAGGCCAACTCCGGCCTTACCGCCATTAGGGCTGGGATCACTCTCGCCATGATTGCGAAAATCAAACATTAACACTCCGTAGCCTTGATCGTGTAAATGTCGAGCGACTTTTAGAAACTCGATTTCTTTATTATAAAGCTTGGATATGCTCTTGAATTCGCGCGTGGAGCCATATTTAGTCAGTCCACCAACGTGAGTGATAATAACTAGCTTATCCGAGGAGCCAGGGATCAGCCAGCCTTTTATTTTTACCCCGTCGGAAGCTGTAAATATTACATTCTCATACTTCAAACCATAATCTCCCGGATTTTTCGGCACTGGTTGTCGATCGAGAAAAATAACAGTCCCGGATATGAAGTAGCTGGTAGTGATATAAATAAACAAGACCACTATGATAGCCAGGAGAAAATATAATATCATGACAAACTAGATTACTCGTTTTTTTGACATTAACTTAGTAACATCCTAAACATCATACTACCAAATTTCGTCTTTTGGTGGCCTATCCCCTTTAGGCTTGAGAGTAGGTCTGCCACTATCTTTCCGTCTACGCGTTGCCTTTATTGATTGTCTAAGAATATCATCTGCTCCTAAATCTGGTTTTCTCAGGGGTCTATTGCGATTTTTTCTCCGTATTGCCTCCGGTTTAAATTGCATACCTTGATCGCTTTTACCAGTTCCCTCCGCTGGAACTTCGGACTTAGCTTTTCTCTTACCTTGCAGCCAAGCAGCGTGCTGACGAAATTTAGTTATATCTTCTTTATTAACTGCTCGCCCGTCAACGACGTGCCGAATATTTCCCTCTTTATCAAGCAACATAGTAACCGGAACCAAGCCTTTCCGAGATAATTCCATACCAGGTAAAGCATATTCTGTCCAACTGCTTATCGGATCAGCATGAAATTCAATTGAGTCGATAAGCTGGCGATCACCTTGATAGCCTCTGAGCATCTTTTGCCGTTCTTCCTTCATGCCACTGACATTAGAAAGCGACCCTGCTCCTGACATAACCAACATTACTTTTCCCTTTTCCACTCCACCCATGCCGCGTGCTAATAAAGCCAAGTCAGCCATTTCCTCTCGACAAGGTTTGCACCAGGTTGCCCCAATGGACAATATGGTTGATCCATCATTTTTCATTTTTAATTTACCTGTTTGACATTCATCCGACATTCCGCTCAGATAACATTCGGTAGCATCCCTTATTTCATGAGTACGACCCTTAGCATCTTTATACATTAATTCGTGAGCATTCCGACCATAGCTTTCCTTCGTCCCCATAAAACTTGCCAACGGCGGCCCCGGATCAACCGGCTCTACTTCTCGATCTAAGCCTAGCTCACGCACTCTCTTAACTTGCCACGATTCTGATTTACTTTCTGGCTCCTCATCTTCAACACCCTTAGCAGAAGATCGGGCTGCTTCATACTGCTTTATACGCTGAAAAGTTAGCTTTAAATAATTGGCTACTTCAGTTAATTCTTTGCCATAGTCGCGTATACTCTCATCTGTATGGGGCACTTCAGACAAAGTAAAAATAATTCTCTTCAACCTGTCAATCTTTTTCTCCAATTGCGGTATTAAATTCTCGTCGGGCAACTTATCTTGCTTCTCTAAGCTCTTCGCCCTAATCAAGGCAAATTCACAACTGCTTTTCACCCTTTCCGCCAGTTGCAATATCTCCTTTTGATCCACTTTTTCTCCATCCTCACAACTCTTACACCCTTCCGCCCCCAAGCCAGCCGCTATCACCGTTGCTCCCATAACAACATCGCCTGATTTCTGCAAAAAATCACGGCGGGACTTTGGCTCGCCCATTCCTCCCGATCTTTCTGGACTCATAATTTGGATATTAATATAGACACATAAATTAAAAATCCTACTTCTTCATCCCTAGCACTTCCCTAATCCCTTCAACCTCTTTGAGTTTAAACAACTGGGCCAAGCCAATATATACCACTCCACCAGTCAAAGCAGCTACCCCGGCTTGCATAAATATTCCCCAACCAGTCCGCATATCGACTTGGTACGACATTACTTGCAACATCAAGTAGGCCACTCCCGCCATCACTACTGATAATAGCACTATTTTAAAACCGCTAGTTACAATTGCCCGATCATTCAAATTACCAATTTTCCAACGCAACATTATCAACAATAGCAAAATATTCACGAAGGCGGCCAGCGAAAAGGCTAATGCTAGCCCCATCACTCCCAACGTCCGTACCAAGATCAGACTAGCCACAATATTCACAATCACACTAGTGATACTTATTATCACCGGTGTTTTAGTGTCGTGCACCGCATAAAAAGCTCGAGCTACTAGCGGAATTAAGGCTTGGGCAAATATTCCAATCGCAAAATATCCCAATGATTGCGCCGTCAGATAAGTGTCCTCCCAGTCAAATCTTCCTGTTCCTAAAACTAAACGAACGATCTGGGCTCTGGCTACTAAGAGCAGCATCGAAGCGGGGATGACAAAAAACAGTATTTTATTAAAAGCATCAGAGAAATGATCACGGAACTTAACCTTGTCATTCTGAGAAAAAGCCTCGGCAAGGTATGGAAAGCAAGAAATCGACAAGGCTACTCCAAAAATCCCTACCGGAAAACTCTGCAAGTTATTGGCAAAGTTAAATATCGAAATACTGCCTTCGCTTTGCAACGAGGCAATCATCGTCACTACCCATAAATTGATTTGTGTCATCGCTAAACCAAGCGTCCGCGGCAACATTAGCCGACCAATCTTACGCACACCGGGATGTTTAAAGCTAACCACCGGCCGATATTTAAATCCGGTGCGCAAAAAAGCTGGCAGCTGGATCAACATGTGAAAGAACGACCCCAATACCACCCCACCGGCCAAACCATAAATACCATAGCTCGGCACTAAAAAGATAGCCCCTAAAATAATACCGATATTATAGAAAACTGGGGCGAATGAATAGGCCAGAAAACGTTTGAAAGAATTTAAGACGCCCGAGAAAACATTACTAATCCC
>JBDRPV010000080.1:0-6195 GCA_043826745.1 Parcubacteria group bacterium | reverse complement strand
AATAAAATCAATTTTTTTAGCAAAAAAACCATCGATTATCTTTAGCCGCTCATTCAAAAGTTTCTGTTCGTCACCCTTGATACCAAAATGATCTTTCATGATCCGCACGCCATCGAGCAAACTAGTGCCGGTAATTTTTGTACCCAGATCCTGAGTAAATTTATAGCCTTGCAATCGACAAAATTCTTTGTCCGCCGGGATCCAAACAGATCGCATGGTATCAATCACTACTCCTTCTAGATCAAATATTAAAGCTTTGATTGGTTTTGCCATCCCTTTTTATTATCACTTTTTTCCATTCTCTATCCTGATCGCCTCCTCTTTCCTAAAATCCCCCACCCGCGTTCGTTCGAGATCGGCCAAATATCCACCCACGCCAAGCTTTTCACCAATATCCCTGGCTAGTGAGCGAATATAAACTCCCGGCTCAGTGACTACTCGCAACTGCAAATACGGCCACTCATAATCCAATATCTCAATTTCTTTTATCTCTACCTGGCGTAACTTCATTTTTACCTCTTCGCCCCGTCGCGCTCGCTTGTAGGCTTCCTGCCCCGCGATCTTAACTGCGCTATAGATCGGTGGTACCTGCTCGATCTCGCCAACAAATTTCTCTACTACTTTTTCTACTTTAGATCGCGAAACTTTTTCTATATCACGTACTTCCTTCTCCCCCTCTTCATCATCCGTCGTGCTGGTCACACCTAGTCGCACTCTGGCAATATATTCCTTTTCCTTCGCCACCACATCAGAAATCTGCTTAGTCGCCTCGCGCCCAATCGCCACCACTAAAACCCCACGCGCCAAGGGATCAAGTGTCCCGGCGTGACCGACTTTTTTCACGCCAGTTGCTCGCCGAACCATATCAACTATATCATGCGAAGTAGGACCGGCTGGCTTGTAGATGGCTACTAGACCACTGGTTGTGTGATCTATTTTATTTTTCATATTTATTATCACTATTCCAAGATTTTTCCCAAATATTTCCATATCGCTCAACTAAAACATTATCATGTTGTCTTGACGAATAGTAGATAAAATATTGCTGAATCAAGCAATTTTTGCTACATTCACGGGGACTTGCTGGGCAGGAAAAGTGAAGAAAGATTAGAAGAAGTTTTTAAAATTAATAATAAATAAACTATAAAGTTATGTGTGTAAGACATAGAGGCGGAGAAAGAGAATAAAATTAAGTCTGAACACAAAGAACTACGTTCGGATGATGGAAAGTATGTAGCAAGGTTTTTTATAAGTGAAGAGACTAGCGGTGAAAAAAGTGTAGAGGTATTAAATTATTCTTATGGTCAGGGAGCGCCTCAACGATTTACTAGGTCGGGTAAAGTTATAGAGGCATCAGTTAAGCAAGGTACGCTTTGGAAGAATAAAGATAAAGCAGCGGGTATCACAATGATTACTCCTGGGAATATAGAGGCCGAAAAATCTAACCTTCCCGAAGACTTTGTTTTAGAATATTGGTCTGAAATATTTGGGGATGACGAAGCATCCGCTATGGTTCCTGCTAATTATGGCAAATATGATCTTGTTCGTGACATAAGAAGACTTCCAGAAAAACCTGACTGGTGGTATCAGACTCCAGAGCGAGCAGAAAGTGATTTTAGGACGTATCATTCTCTGCTTGAGGCACCAACGCATGAGTTAAATACTTCAAGTCCTGATGCAATCAACATCCGAGAACAGAGACTCTATACTAAATATTGTGAACGAATGAAGGCATGTGGGGCTGAACCAAAGGAATTAGACGAGTTACGTTAACTAAAAAAAGGGAGATGAATCTACTTCATCTTCATATGTCTCACCACTTCCAGCGGATATTCCTTGCCCGCCAAATAATCCTTCACCTCCTGCTTAATATCCAGATCGCGCAACTTATCAAACTCCATCACGTAAATTTCCTCGGGAGAAAACCAACGTCGCTGTGAAATCTCCTCATCTGATTCTGGCTCCATCAATTCGCCAGAAAATTCGCCCCGAAATATCAATTTAATAGCGTGACTACCCTGCTGGCCAACATATTCAGCAATATTGTCTTTGTGCAGTGAATAAATCCCTAGTAATTTAGTTGCGACAAAATCCAAACCTGTCTCTTCCTTAACTTCTCGTTCACAAGCGGCAATCGGCTCTTCGCCCACCTCGATCCAACCGGCTGGTTGGCTCCATTTGTTATGGGCTTCCGGATACTCCGGCATATTTTCTCGCACCAACAAAAACTTGCCGTCTTTTTCGATGATCGCTCCCACCACTCCATAAGTTTGCGTAAATATTCTTTTATTCGCCATCTTTAATGTCTAAATATTTTTTAATTCTATTCTCTGAAAGCACTTTATATTTACCCGGTCGCAGTCCTTCTAGAGTCAATTCCCCTATCCGTCGTCGTACTAACTTATGAACTTTATAGCCCTCTGCTTCACACATCCGCCTCACCTGCTGATTTTTCCCCTCAATGATAGTCAACGATATCTTCTTATCGCCCAATTTCTCTGCCTTAGCTGGTAAAGTAAAGTAGCCATCAATATCTATTCCGCCCTGCAGCTTTTTAATAAACCCATCCGTCACTTCTCGATCCACCTTTACTAAATATTCCTTCTCAACCTTATTCTCTCGCCGCGATACTTTATTCACCAGCTCACCGTCATTGGTCATAATAATAAGCCCCGAAGTAACCACATCCAGCCGCCCCACCGGATACACCCGCTCGGGATAATTAATATAGCTAACAATATTATCCTTAGCTTCTTCGTCAGTAGTGCAGATCACACCCACTGGCTTATAAAAAGCGAGGTACACTTTTTTCTTATCTTCGTCCAGCTTTACTATTTGTCCCTCTGCCCGCACTTCATCGCCTTTCTCCACTTGTTGTCCCAAGCTGGCTGGCTGGCCATTTATTGCCACCAGACCTTGCTCAATCAGCCGATCAGCTTGCCGACGCGAACAATAACCCGCGGTCGTTAAATATTTATTAATCCTAATTGAGTGTTTGCTCATTTAAATATTTTTTTAATTTACCAAAAGCGATCCCCCGGTGACTAATGCGACACTTCTCATCCTGTGACATTTCGGCGTAAGTTTGATCATACCCCTTTGGTTTAAATAAGCAATCGTACGGCAGATGCGGACGAATCGACCCCCGCAACTCCGTCATAATCTCGCCGCGGAGAATTCCTTCAAACACCTGTTCACTACCATCAGGAGCAATTAAAGCCGCCACGGTATTAAATGACGCCCCACGCTCACCTACTGGCACGTCTTTGATTTTAGCCAAAGTAAATTCGGCCTTGGCTAGGTCAGAAACATCATCCCCCGCCCAACGCGCCGAGTTAATGCCCGGCTGCCCGTCGAGAACATCAATGCACAATCCACTATCGTCGGCCATCACCCACTCATCAACTTGTTCAGCCACAAAACGAGCTTTTTTGAGTGCGTTGGCGGCAAAAGTATCACCATCTTCCACTACGTCTTCCGTAATACCAATATCATCCATACTAACAACCTCATAGTCAGGCATTAGTCGTGAGATTTCTCTCACCTTGCTGGAATTGTGAGTGGCTAGCACAATAATTAGCTTTGTGGACATGTTTTTAACAATAAAGCGCTATATGTAATAGTATAGCGCTTATTGATCTAAAGGCAAACTGACCGCATCTAAAGGTTTAGTAATTTAGCTAATTTTTCTTTATCAAAGCCAGTTACTATCTCACCGTCAACATCTATCACTGGCACACCCATTTGATCAGATTTTTCGACCATCTCATTGCGAGCCGCTTCGTCAGCAGCGACGTCTTTTTCCGTAAAACTAACTTTGTTATCCTTGAGATAATCCTTGGCCATCGTGCAATAAGGGCAAGTTGGGGTTGAGTAGACTATTACTTTTGGCATTATTTTATTGTTAATTATTTATACAAAATTGATTATTTTAATTGGACGAGCAGCATGCCTGAGCTCCAGCCCAGGCACACTACTCTATAGCGAAAACGCTAAATGGGTGTTGCTGCTATGAACCACAGCAACCACCGCCTAGGCCACAACATGAACCACCACCGCATGAACAGCATGAACCTCCGATCATATATATCACCTCCTCTCGTTATTTATTCTTAGTTGAACTCTGTAAAAACTTCATCATACATTTTACCAATGGATCATCTTTTTTTATTTCGTAACAAGTCATTTGGCCACAACGTTTCTTACGCACTAAGCCAGTCATTTCTAATACTCGCATTCGTTGCGAAATAGCAGAAACGGTAACCTTAAATAAGCGAGCCATATCAGTAGCGCAAGCTCCCTGATCCTTGGTAAGCATTTGGAAAATTTTGAACCGGCCAGGGTCGCTGAGAGCTTCAAAGACTTGCGGAACCCGGTCGTCCATCTTATCCGTCAACTTGCGTAATCTTTTTATTTTAGACTGACAAAGCATCATGCTCGTAATTTTATTTTGTGATATTTAAAGTTTAAGTAATTGCTTAACTGCTTAAAGTATATATTGAGAGAAAATTAATGTCAAGGGATTTTGAAAAAAGCGGCATAGATTATCTATCGAACTTCACTAAATTCCGTAATAAAAAAGCCTTACACGATCCCCTTTTGGGTGCATAAGGCTAGGCGACGGCTTGCCGGGTTATTACATTGACCAACTTTCGTCTGGCGCAAACTATTACACTGGCCACCAAGATCAACTTGGTACCGCTCCTATGACAACAAGCATCGCGCTCGACACCACGAACACACCAGCTGATCTCTGTCTTCTCGTGAGTTCTATCACAGCTCGAGCAAAACCAGGAACGCGGTTTGCCCAAAAGTTGCTGAGGAGAGAATACTTTCTTGGCCATCTTTTCCTCCAAAATGTGTGATTGAAAGAACTTACCTTTACTTATAGCTCTCTAAACAAAAAGCTCCCTACCCCAACTAGTTCGGATAAGAAGCTTTTTGTCTTCTTGCCCACTCGCATATAGCGGCGGACCATATCTTCCCTTTTGGGATAGAATTTACCACCCAGCTTTACCCGGGTTGGCAGACAGTCACAGGGTTCTAACCCCTCGTGTCGTTCTTGATATTTATTCATTTCTCAAAGTACTGGGGCTAGCTTATCTTTTTTTGCCAAGAAGGTCAAGACTAATTTTATCTTGTGCCAATAGCTGAGAAAATCTATTATATAATAAGTATTCGCCCTTGTACCCCGCCAGGGCGGGGCAGGGTTCAACGGATACCAGCCCGCTATGCAGCGAGCTGGCGGGCCTGCCCGCCATTGCCTGAGCCCTTGTAGTTCAACGGATAGAACACCAGCCTTCTAAGCTGGTTATGGGGGTTCGATTCCCTCCGAGGGCAGAGGCGATGGCAGGCAGGGAACACCGGCCTTCCCTGCCCGTCCCGATTTGATCGGGGCGAAGCAGGCGGGTAAGCCGGATATGTAGGTTCGATTCCTACCGGGGGTATTTATAAAATCATGCGTCCATAGCTCAGTTGGTAGAGCAATTGCCTCTTAAGCAAAAGGTCGAAGGTTCAAATCCTTCTGGACGCACCAGTATTATTAATCATTACTCCGCTGGCAACGGAGTCTTATTGTATATAGATGAAATTCACAATTTCTGCCACCGAAGCTGGTGAGCGACTAGATTTATTTCTAGCAAAAAAGCTGCCTGACCTATCACGCTCAGTCAGCAAAAAATATATCGAAGCTGGCCATGTTTTAGTTGACGAGAAAAAAGTTAAAGCTAGCTACAAGCTCAATGATCAAGATGCGGTAAGTGTTGATCTGCCCGAGAAATCTGCACCATTAGAACTAGCCCCAGAAAATATAAAGCTGGATATTGTTCATGAAGATGATGACCTCGTGATAATAAACAAGCCGGCCGGTATGGTAGTCCATCCAGATAACAACTATAAGTCAGGTACTTTGGTAAATGCTCTTTTAAATCATTATCCGTCAATCAAAAAAGTAGGTGAACCCAACCGATCAGGCATCGTCCATCGTCTCGACAAAGACACTTCCGGTCTAATAATTTGCGCTAAAACCGAAGAAGCATACAAATATCTGGTAGGTAAATTTAAATCTCGGGAAATCACTAAAAAATATTATGCCCTAGTATTCGGGAAAGTGAAGGACAAGAAAGGCATAATCACCTATTCGCTCAGCAAAAATAAAAGCGGTACTGCCAAGATGACTGTCGCCATTGATAAAGA
>JBDRPV010000079.1:0-24166 GCA_043826745.1 Parcubacteria group bacterium | reverse complement strand
TGTTCTCTTAATATCTCTAATGATCTTTCTAGATAGCTATCGATTTTCTTTTTAATTACGTCTGGCTGGTAGCTTTTTAATCGAGGCCATAATGCCTCGTCTAGAAAATTGTCGACAAACCTGATAGCGGCGGCTGTAGTAAAAGCTTTAGTTTTTTCAAATTTTTCCTGATCACTATCTATTTCTGTATTTTGATATGGGTCTAATGACATTCTAAATGATGACTCTAGTCGTTTGAAATCAGGACTATAATAATTTTTTCTTTCCTCGGGGAACATTTCTTGAATCAAATCGTCTAATTTACTTATCAGTAATTTGTATTCCTCGATATTGGTTTCGAGATATTCTTTCCAATTGTTTTTTTCCTCAGAAATCTCATCTTGGAGTGTATTTTGATCTCTAGGAGAAATATTTTCTTGTCTCATGGTTATTATGTATTTCTTTTATATCCTATTCTATACACTTATGATGTACTTTGACAAGGGCTTGAAGATATATCAATAATTCGATAAAAAAAGACCCGTTTATTCTCACGGGTCTTCTATAAATAAAATGTAGTAATTTATTTACCGGAGCCACAGCAATCCTTACTCCTCTTTTTTATTTTCTTCCATGTTTATCACCTCCTTTGTGATTCTTTGTAAATATCAGTTCAGGGCAATAATAACACAGATAATATTTTCTGAAAACTAGCTGGTAGTTTTTATATCTGATGGTATGCTAAAATTATGAAAATAATATCGAAAATAATATTGTTATTACTGTCTATAGTTGCTATTGCAGCAATATTTTATGCATATCCGCGTTATATATCGACTGAGGAGCCGGTTAGCTTAGAAACTAGTAAAACGGAAGATACGCAGTCGGCTAGTTTAGATGTTGAAAATGAAGAGACTGAAGATAGTGATCAGCAAAAAGAGGCAGATGAAGAAGTAAAAGACAACGACCAACCAGAGGAAGTGGGCAAAGAGACAAGTGATACAAAACAAGAAGAAGAAAAGCAACCCGAACCAATTCCCGCCAGTCATCAACTCACCGCCGCTTTCATCCCTCAAGCTCCTTTCCACGATTGGTCGGAGCCGTGGCAGAATGCTTGCGAGGAAGCAGCGCTGCTCGTCGCTCACCACTATATTCAGGGCGATAAGACAGTCCCGCCAGCGCAGGTCAAGCAAGAAATTCAAGCAATGCTTAATTGGCAGGATAAATATTACGGAACCCACAAAGATCTAGTGGCCGCCGAGGTAGCGGAAATGGCGCGGGAATATTTAGGCTACGAAGATGTCGAAGTGGCCTACGATATTACGATCGAAGATATAAAAAGAGAAGTGACAGCTGACAATCCAGTAATTATACCCGCTGCCGGCCGTACCCTTAATAATCCTAACTACACTGCTCCGGGACCGGTTTACCATATGCTGACGGTAATTGGCTATACTGAGAGCACAATTATTACCAATGATCCAGGCACACGCAAAGGAGCGGGCTTTACTTTCACTTATGACAATTTTTATAACTCTATCCACGATTTTGTCGCCGGAGCGAATGCCAAGCCGGCCTTGATGGGGGAGGGAAGGCGGGCGATGGTGGTGATTAACAAATAGGCTTGCGAGAGCCCTTATTCTAGTTGTAGTTAAGGGGATTTTTATTGTTGTACAAATTTGACAATTCTATTGACAATTGCTTTAATATTGGTTAGCCTGACTAGCTGTTAATGTACGCTCTTTATTATAGAACTATTTACAAATTAGCCACGGTTTTTAGCTAAGCCAAGTGCTTATTTAGAAACCGTGGCTAATCGAACGCGGCAAAATTCAAACACCATAGGAGCGACAGATGGATAGCTATGACCTCATTTCTGAGGCAAGTAAAAAATGTTACAAGGCTTGGGATCAGTTGATGGGGGTTTTCGACCAACTTCCTCCTCAGGCTCAAGAGATCCTGAGGCCCGACGTTGAGAATCGTCGGCAATACCAGGCTCTCTGGAGCATCAATGACGGGGGTGAAAAGGTCGGGGGTGACTGGTCGATCAACGGTTTCTGTAACCGGACAGGCCATCTGGTGGCCAACGATGACTTCTGGGCAGCTCTATCTGATGATCTGCCGGATCTCAACCCCGCTCTACTCCGGGCGGATATGGCTGATATACTGGTGCCATTGGCTGAGATCCTGGAGGGGAATGTCCTTCTTGACTTTCCCCGAGAGGCTCTGAGCCATGCCACTGTGCCAAGGAGCCTCGCCTAGATAGCTCACCTAGTCAGTCGTGCCCCTGCACCTCCAACCAATCGGCCACCACGCTCCCATCCGGAACGTCGTGGCTTTTTTATTTGCGGTCCCAACCAATTGACACCCTCACCATATCAGCTAAAATAGACCTATTATATAACAAACGATATGTGTGGAATAATAGGTTATGTCGGAAAAAAAGAAGCTCTGCCTATCCTCCTGCAAGGGCTACGACGCTTGGAATACCGCGGTTATGACAGTGCGGGAGTGGCAATAGCTAACAAAGGCAAGATCTGTCGGGTAAAATCTGTTGGTCGGATCGATAAGTTAACGGAAAAGACTAAAGGCGAAGACCTGGCTGGCAGTTTGGGTATCGCTCACACTCGTTGGGCCACGCATGGTGGGGTAACGGAAGCTAATGCTCATCCGCACACCTCTTGCGGGGATAAAATTACTCTTGTCCACAATGGCATCATTGAAAATTATCAGGAGATAAAAGAGAAACTAGGTGATAAACATAAATTTGTTTCTGATACTGACTCAGAAGTAATAGCGCATTTAATTGAGAGCTATTATAAAAACGACCTGCGGGCAGCAGTTGAGAAGGCACTGGCTGACGTGCGAGGTACTTATGGCATTGCCGTAATGTCGAGCGACGAACCAGACAAGATTATTATTGCCCGTTTGGGTAGTCCGATTGTAATTGGTCTGGGGCAGGATGAATATTTTGTGGCCAGCGATCCGACGCCACTTCTCCCACACACTAAGGAAATGGTTTTTCTCGATGATGGCGAGTTGGCGGAGATCACTGATAAAGGCGTAAAAACATATAGCCTAGAACAGCATAAAGCAGTTAAAAAAGAAGTCGAAACAATTGATTGGGATGAAGCCAAGGCGCAAAAGCAAGGTTACAAGCATTTTATGCTCAAGGAGATTTCTGAACAACCACATGTATTGCAGGATGCTATCCGGGGTCGCTACGATGTTGAAGAGGGCACCGCTCATCTTGGTGGTCTTAATATGACTGAGGAGAAGATGCGCAAGGTCAATCGAGTAGTCTTTATCGCTTGCGGCACTGCTTCTTACGCCGCTATGATCGGTAAGTATGCTTTTGAGCGTTTGGCTGGTATCTCTACGGAGGTAGATGTTTCTAGTGAATTTCGCTATCGTGATCCAGTGGTTGATAAACATACTTTAGTTTTCGCTGTTTCGCAGTCGGGTGAGACTTTAGATACTCTAGCAGCTCTGCGTGAAGCTAAGCGACGAGGGGCGCAGGTGCGGGGGATAGTTAACTCGATCGGCTCAACCATTGCGCGGGAGACGGACGGTGGTACCTACATTCACGCTGGCCCGGAGTTAGCGGTCGCTTCTACCAAGGCTTACACCAACATGACGGCGATTATGTTTCTCTACGCTTTACAATTCGGCCGGCTACGAGGGGTATCATTGGGGACAGGAAAAAAATTAATTAAGGCTCTCTTAGAAATTCCAGCCAAGATAGAAGCTATTCTTAAACAGAGTGACGAAATCAAAAAGCTAGCCAAAAAATATAGTAAATATGAAGCTTTCTTGTATCTGGGACGAGGGGTTAACTTTCCAGTTGCCTTAGAAGGATCACACAAGCTCAAAGAGATATCATATATTCACAGTGAGGCTTATCCGGCCGGCGAGATGAAGCACGGGGTCAATGCGCTTTTGTCGGAGGATTTTCCGGTGTTTGCGATTGCTACCAAAAATCAGTTGCACGAAAAAATGCTAAGTAATATCGAAGAAGTAAAAGCTCGCAAAAGTAAGATTATTATTCTGGCAAATGATGGTGATAAAAAAGTAGCTGATTTGGCGGATGACGTTATCTATATTCCGGAGACAATGGAGCTGCTGGAGCCACTTATCAATACTATCCCGCTACAAATCTTTGCTTATCACATGGCGGTGCTACTGGGACGCGATGTTGACCGGCCGCGTAATTTAGCTAAAAGTGTAACGGTTGAATAAATATGAAATTCAAAGCGGCCATTTTCGATATGGATGGAGTGGTAGTTGATAGTGAATATTATTGGCAGAAGTTTGAGTCAAAAATATTTGAGCGATTAGGGGTGGACGTTAATCAAGAGTTTAAAGATAAAATAGTAGGGTTGGGAATTAGCAGTATAGTGAAGCTGCTAAATGAGGAATATGGTATTAAGATTTCGGCGGATGAATATGCATCTGAAATATACGATGACGCCAAAGAGATATATCTCAAGCACTGCAATCTAATTCCAGGGGTTATTGAATTGTTAGATCTGTTAAAAAATAAATCGATTCAATTATCACTGGCGTCTGCTTCACCCCAAGATTGGGTAGATATGGCGGTGAATAGATTTGGACTAAAAAAATATTTTCCTTTAACACTATCAACTCGTACCATGCAGATACCGCCCAAGCCTGACCCAGCTGTCTTTATTCGGGCAATGGAAGAGATGGCAGTGAGTCCCAATACAACTATAATATTTGAAGACTCAAGTCACGGCGTCTTGGCTGGTAGTCGTAGCGGAGCAACCGTGGTGGCCGTCAAGGATGGTCGCTGGCCGACGGGAGATATTGGGACGGCTGACTTGGTAATTAAGTCGTTTGAGGATGAGAAGTTGAGGGAGTTTTTAGCAATATAGATTTTTGCTTTCCTATGCAAAAAAAACTATTCGGCACCGACGGTATTCGCGGGAAATATGGCGAAGAGCCAGTCACACCTGCCACAGCGGCCAAGTTGGGTCGGGCAGTGGTGGATTATTTTAGTAATGGTAAAAAACCCGCGCGAATTGTGATTGGCCGGGATACGAGAGAGAGCGGTCTCGAATTAGAAAATGCTTTAATTGAAGGCATTACTTCTCAGGGCGGAGAAATTATTAGTCTCGGCGTAGTACCAACTCCGACCGTAGCTTATATTACCAAGGAGCAATCGGTTACGGCCGGCATAGTGATTTCGGCCTCTCATAATCCCTACCAAGATAACGGTTTAAAAGTCTTTGCCGCGGATGGTTATAAGTTGTCCGATGAAATTGAAACCGAATTGGAGAAATTGATTTTGGCCGATGACTATGTTTTGCCCGAGAGTGAATCAGCTCAAGAGACTATCGGAGACGAAAAATACCGGCAACAATACATCGAGTTTGCCCAGAAATCTGTCGGTGATTTAGGCGGGCTTAAAATTGCCCTCGACTGTGCCAACGGTGCCGCTTATAAGCTAGCCCCGCAGATTTTTCGTGATCTAGGGGCGGAAGTGGTAGTAATCAATGATCAGCCCGATGGCAAAAATATCAATGACAATTGCGGCAGTCAGTTTTTAAGTGGGCTGCAAGAGCTTGTAAAAAGCGAGAATTGCAACATCGGTATCGCCTTCGATGGTGACGCCGACCGGGTGATCATCTGCGACGAAAAAGGTCGGGAACTCAGTGGCGATCATATTCTGGCTCTGAGCGGTCTTAATCTACTAGAAAAAGGTGAGTTGCCGCAGAAAACTATAGTTGCTACTGAGTATAGTAATCTGGGTCTAGACAAATTAATGGAATCTCGCGGCGTTGAAGTTGTCCGAGTATTAAATGGGGATAGATATGTTATTGAAGAGATGCGCAAAAACGGGTATATTTTAGGGGGAGAGCGTTCCGGTCATATTATTTTTGGCCAGTTAGCTACCACGGGCGATGGTATTATTGCGGCCTTGCAGATAGCGGCTTTATTGAAAAGTAAAAACCAGCCACTTTCGGAGCTGGCGGGCGTTTTAAAAGAATTTCCGCAAGCTTTGGTGAGTGTACTAGTGGCGGAGAAAAAGGATTTAACTCAGCTAGGGCAAACACGGCAGGCAATCAAGCAGGCTGAAATAGAGTTGGGCGATCAGGGGCGGGTGCTAGCTAGATACTCGGGGACGGAGAATAAAGCGCGGGTGTTAGTGGAAGGACGAGATGAAAAGATGGTCGGCGAACTAGCCAAAAATATTTCCAGAGAATGGCAGAGAGAAGTAAAGTCTTAAAATATAAATAATTTATGACAACTAATTGTCAACAATTCGCTTCCGGTCACCGGAGCTGTCGTGGTTGCACCGCTGTGCCGCAGCCGATTCGTTACACTTTGTCAGCGATGGAGGAAGAGGGCATTCCGGTGGTCATTGCCAACGCTACCGGTTGCACCGAAGTCACGTCGACCCTCACTCCCTATACTTGTTGGAATGTGCCTTACATTCATAGTGTTTTTGCTAATGTGGCAGCTACGGCTTCGGGGATAGAAGCAGCTTATAAGGTGCTCGAGAAGAAAGGCAAGCTGAAAGAGCTTAACGGTGGCAAGGAAGTAACCAAACCAGCCATTATTGCCTTAGCTGGCGATGGTGGTTCTTACGATATTGGCCTGCAATCCCTATCGGGTGCATTCGAGCGCGGCCATGACTTTGTGTATATTTGCTATGATAACGAGGCTTATATGAATTGCTTGTCTACAGATTCTCTGATAATGACTGCAACCGGGCTAAAGAAAATTACTGAGGTGAAAAGGGGAGAGAAAGTTTATGCTTTTGAGCAGAAAAAATATCAACTGGTTTTAAAAAAATGTACCGGTGTGTTCGATAATGGTGTCAAGCAGGTATATAAATTACAAACCCTACATCACGACATCAAAGCAACAACCAATCACCCCTTTTTAGTATTGCAGCGAGGAGGTAGGGGGGGAAAGAATAAATTTACTTGGAAAGTGTTGGGAAAGATTAAGTCGGGGGATGAAATCGTGGTGTCAAAAAAACTGAATGAAGGTGAATCTTTTAAATTTAATTTTAAAAAAACTAAAGTCGGAGATTACAAAGTATCTCACTTGAACAAAGTTAAATTACCTAAAAGTTCTAGTTCAGATCTAATGAAATATTTAGGGTTGTATGTTGGTGATGGCTGGATACGGGAGAAGAAAGGTGAAGTTGGTTTTGCCCTGCCGGCTGGAACCTCAGGTCGAAAGGCGTTACTTGTCTTACATCGTAAAATCTTTAGAAGCAAGATGAAAACTGATGAGTTATATATTTATATCCATTCAGTCAATTTGGCAAAATTTATTAAATCGCTAGGCTTTGGTCAGGGGGCAAAAAATAAGCTAGTGCCATCATGGGTATTTACTCTGCCGCGGAAAGAAAAAGAAGCTTTTTTGGAAGGGTTGATGTTATCGGATGGATACAAACATGGTAACAGTTGGCGTTATGTTTCCGCTAGCGAAGAGTTATTACGAACTTTGCGATTGTTGCTACAGACTTTTGATTATCGAGTAGGGGATATTCATTGGCAGATAAAAAAGAAAGACACCAAAGTAGTTTATCGTAAATTACTCAAAGATTCTAGATATGGCTATATTTGTTTTAGCAAAAAGCGCCAGTGGAATCCGCAAAAATATCCCAACCAATATAAATATCAGAATTTCTTAGTTGATAATGACTATTTTGATGTTGAGAAGGTGAAATCGGTAAAGCTAGTGGGCCGAGAACCGACGTTAGATTTGCGGGTGGAAGGAGAGCATAACTTTATTGCTGATGGAATTGTTGTACATAATACGGGCAACCAACGCTCCTCGGCCACTCCTTTTGGCGCGGCTACGACCACTACGCCAGCCGGCAGTAAAATTGGGGGCAAGCAAAAACAACGCAAGGATTTAACCAAAATCGCCGTTGCTCATCACATTCCTTATGTGGCCACCGCCTCAGTCAGCCACCGAGCTGATTTTATTACCAAAGTAAAAAAAGCCGTTGCCGTCGAAGGACCAGCTTTCATTAATATACTAGCGCCCTGCACTCTCGGCTGGAAATTTCCGGAGGATATGGGAATTGAGATCGCCCGTCTGGGAGTGGAAACTAATTTTTGGCCGCTTTACGAAGTGGAAGATGGTAAATATAAGTTAAGTTACCAGCCAGCCAAGCGTATTCCAATTGAGGAATTTATTAAACCGCAAGGACGGTTTAAGCATCTCAAGGGCGACGATAAAGTCATGGCAAAAATACAGGAACATATTGACGAGCAGTGGGATGAGCTATCAGGACTATGCAGCGAGTAGCCAGTAACTAAATAATCAAATATGCCAGGTCAAAAAGAAAACACCGCTTCCAAATCAACTCAGCCGGCAGTGCCATCGTCTCAAGCCCCAGCTGCCGCTACTTCTAGCCAGCCACAGCCCCCCAAAAAGAAATCTAAAGGGCTAAAAATAGTTCTAAGTATCGCCGTCGGCTGTTTAGTGGCTGTTTTAATTATTGCTATTTTGGGATATTATTTCTATTCACAAATAAAAGAGAGAGCGGGGGAAAAGGTGGGAGAGATTTATCTTGAAGAGTTAGAGAAGAATTTTGCTAACCTGCCAAATACAGAAGAGCTAGATAAAATTGCTGAGGACATAGATAAAGATGTGGCAGAATCAACCGAAAAATCAGGCAGCCTAGGAGAAAAACTTTCTGACGGGGAGGTAATTGTTACTGTTAATTCTTTCAAAAAACAGGATAAAGTAAAAAATAACACTGCGGTAGATAATTATGAATACGTGATACTTAATGTCACTCTGGAAAATGAAACACAGCAAAATATCTCGGTTTTTACCTCTAATTTTTCCTTGCGTGACGGTGAGTCTAATCAATACTACGAAGCCTCTTTGGCAGATGATTCACTGGAAAATCAAGTGGCGGCTTGGCAGACTATTTCAGCTGGGGAAAAAGAATCGGGCAATATAGTATTCGAGGTCAAAAAAGAAGCGAGTGATTTGAAAATACTATACGATGGAGAAATAACATTGGAATTTATACCGGGAAGTTAACGATAATTAACTAAAAATAAACATGGCTAAAAGAAAATACACCTGGCTTTGGCTTCTACTTGGTGCGATAGCGATGATCCTAATTTTTGGTGTCACCGCTGTCATCGGAGTAGGGTATTGGATCAACAAAAATTACTATGGGGGTGATGATTATTCTACCACTTCTACTTCTGACTATGGTTCAGCAAAAGGGTCGTCGGATTATTCTCTGAGCAGTATCAGTGAAGAAAAGTCTACTGCCAAATCAACTGATTCGTCTTCTTCAACTACGAGCGATGAGGGGGGAGACCTGGATGTTGATCGGGCTTATTCAGCCACTGGCGATTTGTCCGAGCAAAAAGTGATTAAAACTGGTAGCCTTTCGGTGACGGTGGAGAAAGTCGATGAAACTTCTACTAAGATCACTGATGTCATAAAGGGTAAAAATGGTTTTGTGCAAAGCTCTAATGTTTATACTTCCGCTGATGACTCACAGTCGGCTACTATTGTGGTAAAAGTTCCCGCTAAAGATTTTGAAAGTACAGTTAAAGAGATTAAGCAACTGGCTAAAAGTGTAGAAAGTGAAAGTGTGTCGGGTCAGGATGTGACGGCCGAGTACGTTGATCTACAGGCTCAGCTAAAAAATTACCGGGCGGAGGAAACACAGTATGTTAAAATAATGGAACAGGCAACGACTGTTGAAGATACTCTAAAAGTGGCGGCCAAATTGTCACAAGTCCGAGGTAATATCGAGCAGGTGGAAGGGCGGATTAAGTACCTGGAGAATCAAACTGATTTTTCTACTATTACTATTTATCTCAGTGAAGAAACGAAAGTCAGTGTGCCGACCAAAGAATGGAAACCGTGGGAAAATGCCAAGGTAGCTTTCCAGTATTGGGTGAAGGCTTTACAAGCCATGGTTGATGTTTCGGTGTGGATTGTCTTATTCGCTGGACCGGTAGTTGTTGTTGTTTTGATAGTAGTGTTGATTATAAGGGCAGCGGTTAGAAGAAAAAGAAAAGCGAGAATAGAATAAGTGTTGTATACACATTGTTGAGATTACCCTGTGTAATAACAGGGATTAGGTTTTGTTTTTAGTAAATTCATGAATATATGACCAAGGTAGAAATTAAAAAACTGTGTCAGACTCACAACGTCAATTTTGTTAGCCTTTGGTTTACTGATGTCTTAGGGATGCTCAAATCAGTCTCGGTATCAATCAAAGAAATTGACGATGTGATAGAGAATGGCAAATTCTTTGATGGGTCCTCGATTGAAGGCTTCGCGCGGATTGAGGAGTCAGATTTATTATTGAGGCCTGACTTGGATACTTTTATTGTGTTGCCTTTTGAGATTGGTGATTTCAAAATGGGACGGCTGATTTGTGATGTTCGTAAACCCGATGACACTCCCTTCGCCAGTTGCCCCCGGGGCGTTTTAAAAAGTGCTTTGCGAAAAGCGTTCCAGCAAGGCTATAAAGTAAATTGTGGTCCAGAGCTGGAATATTTTTATTTTAAGGAAGATGAAGATCAGCACAAGCTGATAGATAAAGGTAAGTATTTTGATATGCTGGGCGTTGATGAAGGGACGATATTACGGGAAAAATCATTGTCAGTACTGGAAAGTGTTGGTATTAAGTGTGAATGTACTCATCATGAAGTAGCCCCTTCTTCACACGAGATTGGTCTCAAATATGCTGAGGCTCTCAAAATGGCTGACCAAGTAATGACCTATCGTTTTATAGTCAAAGCAGTGGCTAAACAAGCTGGTATTCACGCCACTTTTATGCCTAAACCAGTGGGTGGTATTAATGGTAGTGGCATGCATACTCACCAGTCATTATTCAAAGGTGCCAAGAATGTATTTTATGACAAACAAGATAAATATAGTTTATCCAAAACTGCTAAATCTTATGTTGCCGGATTGTTAAAATATAGCCAAGAATTTACTTTAGTCACCAATCAGTGGGTCAATTCTTATAAAAGGTTAGTTCCCGGCTATGAAGCTCCTACCTATATTGCTTGGGGGCGAGCTAACCGCTCCGCTTTGGTTAGGGTGCCAGCTACTCGACCAGGCAAAGCGAAAGCTACGCGCGTGGAGTATCGTGCACCTGACCCCGCCTGCAATCCTTATCTGGCTTTCGCGGTAATGCTAGGAGCAGGTTTGCAAGGTATCAAAGAAAAGCTAAGGATAGCCCAGCCGGCTGAGGATGATATTTATCTTCTAGATGAAGAGCAGCTAAGAGAAAGAAAAATTGGTATATTACCCGATGATCTATTTGAAGCAATTCAAGCAGCGGAGCAGAGTAAATTTCTATCGGATATATTAGGTAAAGATTTGCATACTAAATTATTAGAGAACAAGCATCAGGAGTGGGATGAGTATCGAGTTCAAGTGACTGACTATGAAACCAAGCGGTATTTGCCAATTTTATAGTATACTATGGCTGCTAAGATCGAACTGTTAGCCCCAGCCGGGGATTTACGTAAACTTAAGACAGCGTTAGCCTTTGGGGCGGACGCTGTTTATTTTGGTTTGCCTGCCTTTTCACTGCGCTCGCGACTTAACCCTTTTGACGAGGAGAAAGCGCAGGAGGCAATGACCTATGTGCGTCAACAGGGTCGGAAAGCTTATTTGACATTTAATATTTTCCCCCACAGTCGTCATTTGAAAGAATTATCTAAGCAGGTTGATTTGATAGCTGAGCTGAAGCCAGACGCACTGATTGTGTCTGATCCCGGGATTATATCTTTTGTTAAAGAAAAATTACCGCAAATCCCCCGTCATCTTTCTACCCAAGCTAATTGTACTAACTGGCGGGCGGCCAAATTCTGGTACGAGCAGGGAATAGAGCGGGTTATTTTAGCGCGGGAGGTGACGCTAGAAGATATTAAAGAAATTCACACTAAAGTCCCGGAACTGGGATTAGAATATTTTGTGCACGGAGCGATGTGTATGTCGTACTCCGGGCGTTGTATTTTGAGTAAGTGGCTGACGGGGCGTAGTGCCAATCTAGGCGACTGTGTCCAGCCTTGTCGTTGGAAATATAATATCACAGAGGAAAAGCGACCAAGACAATATATTCCAGTCGAGCAGGATCAGCATGGCACTTACATAATGAATTCGCAGGATCTATGTTTGATCGAATATCTGGATGAGCTGCGAGAGGCGGGGGTGTCTAGTTTCAAAATAGAGGGGCGGACTAAAAGTATTTATTATGTAGCCAATGTTGTCAAAGCTTATCGGCAGGCGCTTGATAAGGCCAGGCCGATCAGCGAGTTGCGCCAAGAGCTAGATAAAATCACTAATCGAGGTTATACTAAAGGCTTTCTTTTTGGCGAAGAAGAGTGTAAGCATAATTTCACCGACTCACATAATATTGCGGATTGGCAGTTTGTCGGTGAGGTGATTGAGTATGATGAGAAGGGGGGCGTGGCAAAAATAAAAGTGCACAATGAGATTTTTTCCGGCGATGAAATAGAATTTGTCGTACCGGCCGGTGATAATTTTAGGCAACAGCTGGAGAGCATGCGAGATGCCAAGAACAACGAAAAAATATCCGAAGCGCACGGTGGAGCAGAGCAGGAGATTCTAGTAAAAACTGCTGAGGTTGCTCCAGAATTTACGGTTTTACGTCGAAAAATATAAAGGACTGTCCTTGAGGATGGTTCTTTTAAGTCAAATAAAAAACAGCTCGCTTTGGCAGAGAGCTGTTTTATTATAGTGTCTTATAAAATCTCTTCGGCCTCAGCTACGAAATCAGCTACTACTTTCTGTAAAATGTCTTGGTAATTGGTAATATTCTTGGTCAGATATTCTTCGAGATCGCTATCTTCATTCTCTAATTTCCCGACGAATTCCTTAGCTTTATCTTCGGGGATGTTGTCAGCGATAGCTATCATCAACCTTTCCTCAAGTTTATCGCCGAGCTTTTCCGTCAAGGAAACTCGTGACTCCGTTGAAAGCTTATCGATTAAACCGGTATGTTGGAGTACTTGTTTAGTTTGGGCTAGCATTTATTTTGATATTTATTTACTTTTTTTAAGAGGGTCTTCGGGATCCTGCTTCTGCCCGAGGCCGGCAAGTTCGGGATATTGTTCTTCGATGCGAGCTTCTCCTTTAGATTCTTTATCATCACTCTGATCATCAGCTGGCGTGTCTGAATCAAGTGCTTTAGCTGCTAGCCGGGCAGCTTCGGCCGGAGATAATTTACTTTCTGGTGGCTTAACTGGCGCCGGTGGTTCCGGTGTTGGTGGTACTTGAGCAACATCAATGTCGTATTTTTTTGCTACCGCGAAATCAAATATAGTTTCTGCTTTTACTTTTAATTTTTTAGCAAGCGCCTTGGCATCAGCAATCGCTTTCTCTACAGATATTTTAAGTTCCCCCAATTCCTTGCGTTTATCAGGATCATCTTTCAGCTGATCATGTTTGATATTATAATACTGCAAGAGACTACCAATACCGCGAGCACTTTCCTTTTTCGACAGATCGAGCCCTTTCAATCCTTTTGTTTTTATTGGCTCAATATTTTTATCTCGACCCCCTTTGGCGGGGGTATGGGTGGTGTAATCGGCTTCAGCTCCTTTGACCGCGCCGAGAAAAGCTAACCCGGCTACTAAGCCGCTTACTGCTTTTTTAAAACGAGAGCGTTTAGGGCTTTGAGTAATTTGTTCCCCAGCTGGCGTTCGTGGCTCAGCAGCTGGCATAGAGTCAATGTTGGCCGCTTGTTCGGTTGCTCGTTCAAGCTCGGCGGCAGCGTCTTCTCCTCCTGATTTTGATTCAGTGCCTTGGTTCATTTTATTGCGATTATATTATTTATGAATTTACTAAAGTATAGCATAAAAATTACGTGATGTCAACAGGTAGCAACGAAAGTATCTCTATTTAGGTAGATACAATCATTAATTTGAATTATAATAGCATAAAAGTATGTTAAAAGGAACAACAGATAGTAAAAAACCTCTCGCTGATCGTATGCGTCCAGTCACTCTGGCCGAGTTTTTGGGTCAGGAGGAGGTAGTGGGAGAGAAGAAATTGTTGCGGCAGGTAATCGAATCGGATCAATTGCCTTCAATGATCTTTTGGGGTCCACCGGGTAGTGGCAAGACCACCCTCGCTTCCATTATTGCTCAGCGGACCAAGTCTGATTTTGTGCAGATGAGTGCGGTGTCTAGTGGGGTTAAAGATCTGCGGGTAGTCATAAAACAAGCCCAAGATAATCAGGCAGCAAAAAGGGGCACAATTCTTTTTATTGATGAAATCCATCGCTGGAATAAGGCTCAGCAGGATGCTTTATTGCCGCAAGTAGAAGATGGTACAATCGTTTTAATTGGTGCTACTACGGAGAATCCGAGCTTCGAGGTGCGGGGAGCGTTGCTTTCTCGTTGTCGGGTGTTTGTCTTGAAACAACTGCAGGCGGAACATATCGAAAAAATTATTAACGAAGCAATCAAAGATAAAGAAAGAGGACTGGGCAAACTAGGCATCAAAATCAACCAGACGGTGATTGGGCAGATCGCCAACATGAGCAATGGCGATGCCCGTACCGCTCTCAACGTTCTCGAATATGTCAGCTCGATCAGTAAAAATATCACGGCCAAGCTAGCCAAAGAAGCTTTCCAAAAATCTCACCTTTTGTACGATAAAGATGGCGAGGAGCACTATAATATTATTTCTGCTCTGCATAAAGCGATGCGGGGTTCGGACGCTGATGCCGCTCTCTACTGGTTAGCCCGGATGCTAGAAGGAGGGGAAGATCCTCTTTATATAGCGCGACGAGTAGTGCGTTTTGCTTCGGAGGATATCGGACTGGCTAATTCTAAGGCGCTCGAGCAGGCGGTGGTGGCTTATCAGGCTTGTCATTTTATTGGGATGCCCGAGTGCAATGTTATTCTTGCCCAGGCAGTAGTCTATATGGCCAAATGTAATAAATCGAACGCGCTTTACAAAGCTTACGGCCAAGCGGCGCAAGATGTTCGCCAACACGGCAATCTTCCGGTGCCACTCCACATCCGCAATGCCCCCACGCAGCTAATGAAGGATCTAAATTACGGCAAAAACTATAAATATAGCCCCGATCATGATTATCAGGAGAATCAGCAGTATCTACCCGATAAGCTCAAAGGAAAGAAGTATTTGGGGTAGAGGGATGGTGTGATACAATTTACTCAATGAATTTAGGCTGCTGTTGTGGTGTATCGAAGAAAGGCATAGTGCAGACCGAGCGGCCCGCCCGCTTCGCGATGCCTGCCCGCTTGCAGCGAGCTGGCGGGCGAAGCAGAGCGGGCGGGGCCTGGTTCCCGCGTAGCGGGAGAGCTCGGCCGAACCCTGAGTCAAAATTTCCCGCTGGGGGAAATTTGACGTCCTTTATTCGACACAACGCAACAGCAACCAAAAAGTACCCATGACATTACGCAACTACCTAATTGGCATGATGATCAGCACTATTTTTTGCTGGGCATCTTGGATTATGATCCTAATTTACGTTGATCCGGATTCGACTGGCGTGGTTGGCCTGAGTGCTTTTTACGTTAGTTTATTTTTTGCTATGATTGGCACGCTGACACTGCTAGGATTTTATCTACGGGTCTGGTTTTCTCATAATGAGATCTTGTTTGCTCACGTTGGGCCATCTTTCCGTCAGGCGATATTTTTATCATTAGTGTTAGTAGGTTCACTGACGCTGCAATCTTTTCGCTTATTAACCTGGTGGGACGGAGCTTTATTTATTGCCGCTGTCGCTTTATTAGAATTTTATTTTATTAGTCGTCAAAGTGTGGCTAAACGTTAGGACACAGATTTAACTTAGATCCTTCGACCTGCCCGCAGTGCTACAGCGTTGCAGGCGGGCGGGCTCAGGATAAATTTTACAAATTTACACCTGCCCGTCCCGATCGGATCGGGACGTAACCGGGCGGGCAGGCGAATTTACATTAAATACACAGATGCAAGAACAAATTGAGAAAATTAGGCAACAGGCCTTAACTGATATCGGCCGGAGCCAAAGTGAAGAAGATCTAGAAAAAGTCCGCTCCAAATATTTAGGTCGCAAGGACGGTCAGCTAACAGCTATCTTGCGGGGAGTGAGCAAATTATCAGAAGATCAGCGTCGGACAGTTGGTAGCTTGGCTAATAAGACTAGAGCCGAAGTCGAGCAAGCTTTGCAAAAGAAAAAGACGGGAATAGCGAATGCTGGAGCGACTCAGGCTGGCTATTTTGATGTGACGGTGCCGGGGGCTAAGCTGGCCACTGGTCACATGCATCCTTTAACTCGGATACGTCTTGAGGTGCAAGAAATTTTTAAGTCAATGGGCTTTAAAGTTTATGAAGGAAACGAGCTTACCGATTTGTATTACAATTTTTTGTCCTTAAATTTTCCCGACAATCATCCTGCCATGGATAGCTATGACACCTTTTTTATCAAAGAAGATCCAAAAAAGAAAATCAAGCCAGAGAAGCGACGAATGATGCGAGCGCATACTTCGAATATGCAGGTGCGCATTATGGAGCAAAACAAGCCACCGCTCAGGGTAATTGTGCCCGGTCGTTGTTTTCGCAATGAAGCAACTGATGCTAGTCACGATCACACTTTCCATCAAGTAGAAGGTTTTGTGGTAGGTGAAAATATTTCGATTGCTAACTTAGTTTATACGCAAAAAGTTTTGCTTAGTAGAATATTTAGTCAAGAAGTAAAGGTGCGTTTGCGTCCGGGATATTTCCCATTCGTCGAACCTGGCTTTGAACTCGATTGCAGCTGTATTATCTGCGGGGGTAAGGGCTGTAGTGTTTGCAAGCGGACCGGTTGGGTAGAGCTTATACCTTGTGGCATGATACATCCTAAAGTATTGGAATCAGCTGGTTATCCCAAAGGTAAATATACTGGTTTTGCTTTCGGCATGGGTTGGTCGCGACTGGCGATGATGAAATATGAGATTGATGATGTGCGACTTTTATTGAATGGCGACCTGCGATTTTTGCAGCAATTTTAAATTATTATAGATATGAAAATTTCACGCAACTGGTTAAATGAATACGTAAATATTAAAAGCACCAAACCGGACAAAATAGGTGAGGTTTTGACAATGGGCATTGCCGAAGTAGAGGGCGTGCAGGAGCTGGGCGCTGGCTTAAATGACGTAGTAGTAGGCGAAATGAAGGAAATCAAGAAGCATCCTAATGCTGACAAGTTGTTTGTCTCTCAGGTAGATGTTGGTGAAGCCAAGCCGCGCCAGGTTATCTTTGGTCAAGTGGTGGCACTCAAAGTAGGCGATAAATTGCCGATTGCGTTGGCGCCAGCCAAGCTGCCCGGAGGTATAAAAATTAAAAAAACAAAATTGCGTGGAGTAGATTCAGCTGGGATGTGCTGTCTTAATTCTGAGCTAGGCATCTTAGATCAAGCGGACGATGTTAATTTTTTCCCGAAATCGACTAAAAATGGCACCAAGATCGCTAAGGCGCTCGGTCTTGACGACGCTATTCTGGAAATTGATAATAAGTCATTGACCCACCGCGCTGATCTATTTTGTCACGTCGGCATTGCTCGTGAGCTGGCTGCTTTATCAAACAAAAAGCTTGTTTTGCCGAAATTAACCAAGCCCAAAGCTGGTAGCCAGCACAAACTAAACATCACGATTAAAGATAAAAAGCTTTGTCAGCGCTACGCCGGGATTATTCTCGATAACATTAAAATCGGTTCTTCGCCCGACTGGATGCAAGCCCACCTCAGTGCAGCTGGGATGCGACCAATCAATAACGTGGTTGATATTACCAATTATGTCATGCTCGAGTACGGCCAGCCCTTGCACGCTTTTGATGTCGCCAAGCTGAAGAGCAAGAAAGAGAAAGAAAAGAGCATCATTGTCCGAGCAGCTAAAAAGGGTGAAAAAATTACTACTCTCGATGGTGAACAACGCCAGCTAAGCGAGAAAGTAATCGTGATCGCTGACGAGAAAGAGCCAGTAGCCATTGCCGGTATTATGGGCGGGGCGAGCACAGAGGTCAGCGAGAAAACCACTGCCATTGTTATCGAATCAGCTAACTTCAACGAGACGTTTATCAGAAAAGCTTCGCAAGAGCTAGGTTTGCGCACCGAAGGTAGTATCCGGCATGAAAAAGGACTCAGCCTGGATTTACCAGAGCAGGGCTTGTTGCGAGCGATTGATTTACTACAGAAACACACTGGCGCCAAGGTGGCTAGCAAAGTCACTGATACTTTAGCCAAAAAATTAAAGCCGGTCACAGTCAAATTAGACCTAGAATATTTGAATAAGTTGGTGGGTGTTGACATTCCCAAAGCAAAAGTCAGTAGCATCCTCAAAAGCCTAGAATTCAAAGTAAAAGGGCAGGGGAAGACGCTGGACGTAGAAGTGCCGATTTTTCGGACAGATATCGCGATTCCCGAAGATCTCATTGAAGAAGTAGCGCGAGTATACGGTTATGACAATGTCACGCCGCAGGAAATTACCGGCGTCCTCGAGCCAGTAGAGGAACTGCCGGACATGCATTGGGGAGACAAGATCACGGAAGTCTTAGTGGGAGCCGGTTTCACGGAAATGCAAAACTATTCTTTCTATGGTGAAAAGTTGCTTCGACGTTGTTTGTTAACCAGCCAAGATCATATCGAGCTGGCTAATCCGATGTCGGAGGATTTGCAATATTTGCGCACATCTTTACTGCCTTGGCTATTTTACGACGTTACTAAGAATATCCGCGAATTTGATCAGATTAGCCTTTTTGAAATCGGCCATGTTTATTTCCCCGGTTGCGAAAGCAAAGCCTTATCAGGTGTAATGTTGGGTGATAAAGAAAAAGTCTTTTATGATCTCAAGGGAGTGATCGAGTTATTGCTGAAAAAATTAAATATTGCCTATCAGACGTGCGAGCTGGCCAGGACAGCCGACTGTGAATATTGGAATATGTATGCTGTCGGGCGATCGCTACAGTACATGAGCGGGAAGGATATACTGGGTACACTTTCGTTGTTGGACCAGCGAGTAGCGACAAATTTCAACATCAGTGGTAAAAAGCTAGCCTTTTTTGGTTTTTCTATTGATCAGTTAGCGCAAAAAGCTTCAAGCTTGACTAAGTACCAGTCGTTGCCAAAGTTTCCACCGGTGACATTAGATATAGCACTAGTGGTTAAGCAATCTATGCCAGCGGGGAAGATCATGCGGTTTATTCAGGAGCGAGGTAGGCCGTTACTAGAAAAAGTGGAGCTGTTTGACGTTTATAGTGGTAAGCAGCTAGAAAGCGGGCAGAAAAATCTAGCTTTTCATCTAACCTACCGAGCGCAGGACAGAACACTCCAGGACAAAGAAGTAGAGGCGGTGCAGCAGAAATTAGTTAGTGCTTTGGAAAATGAGTTAGGAGCGCAGGTACGAAAGTAAGTTTTTCATGCTCGAGTGAATATGGTACAATTTTAGAAGGTAATCTGTGTAGCCATGGTATCCGTGTAAATCTTCCTGCCTGTCCCGATTTGATCGGAGCGAGGTTGGGCGGGTTCAAATCGGTGTAAAATCTTTGTCTAATAAATAACAACAAAAAACACCATGACTGATGAATATGAGGGAATTCGTTCCGATAAGGATATTCTACAAGATATAGAGCAGGAATTATTGGTAGATGAAGTAGTTTCTACGGACAATGTCCAGGTGCAGGTAGAAAATGGTAAAGTAGTTCTCACCGGCGAGGTAGGTAGCTTAGAAGTAAAGCAGCAAGTGGGAGACACTGTTGAGAATATTAACGGAGTAGTAATGGTTGATAATGATTTGCGGATAGAAAGAATATAAAAAAAGAAATAAATGTTGGTGGAATATGTCACATGGTGGTACAGCCGTGGCCTGTTAAGGTTCTTTAAATATTGCCGGGCTTGTATTGTCATTCTCGCTGACGCCTTCTCTCTGAAAGTTGCAATCTCAACTTTCTTCGCTCCTTGGAAAAAAGACTCTACACCTACTCAAGGACAACCTCTAGATGTAAGGTTTCGGATTTGGGGTTTTAACCTGATTGCCCGGGGCTTTGGCATGATGATAAAGTTTTTTACGATCTTTGTTTTTTTAATAGTCTTTGCTGTTCTAGTAATCTTAGAAACAATTGCTTTTATTATTTGGCTCGTTTTTCCTTTGCTAATAGTCGAAATGTTTTTGTTGGGCTTTTTTTATTTATTAGGAGCGTGATTATAAATGACTTTTTATTTCAACGGCCAAAAATCAATTAACAGGCGTAAAGCGGCTATCTACGATTTGGGGCAGAGCAAGCTAGTCAAGTTTTTTTATGTTCTATTAATAGTGATCGGTTTTCTCGGCCTAGTCATTCCAGTCCTGTACTATTTGCCAATTATTTCTTTTCCTTTTTTGAACTTAATCACTTTAGGGCTGGCTTTTATCTTATTCTCTGTTTCGTTGGGGCTAATATCGTTTTCAATTTTTTATCGCAGCGTAGTTGTCAATCATGCTCCACGTACACCACTAACAAAAGTACAGCAGCTTATTAGTCAGGGCAAAACAGTTAACCTAGCTAATTTTGTTTCCCTGCCGGCTTTGTCGGCTATTGAGCAAGCTTATTCCCAGGGTAAAGCGACAGCTAAAATCAAAAGCTCTGATTTTCTGCGGGCTCTTTTGAAAAATAATCGGATTGGTTTTATCACTATTCGCATGGGAATTCCCCCTAAGGATTTTCTGGCTAATCTCGATAAGTTTTACCAAGAAAATCAGGTAGATGATACTGAACATGAAATAGCCAGTATGGTTGGTGGTGCTCTATCAATTGCTATTGCCGAAGGTCATCGGACTATCGAGGTAGGGGATATATTTGTTTTGTTATCGCAGTTGGATACCTTCTTTCACAAGTTGGCTTTTAATTTAGATATTAAACTAGAAGATATTGCCAATATTGTTAGTTGGGAAACAGCTGTCCAGCAGAGACAGAGGGAGATGAAATTTAACCCTGATAAACTTAAACTAAAAGGCGGAATTGGCAAGGAATGGGCTTCTGGTTACACTCGAGCTTTGTCCCGTTTTGCCTATGATTTGACTCCAGCGGTGAATAATTTTCCCCATAAATATCTAACTCATCAATCGGAACTAGATAGGATGGAAAAAATACTAGCCAAATCTTCTCATCATAACGTGTTGTTGGTGGGGGAGCCAGGAGTTGGTAAAGAGACTTTAGTGTTGTTCTTGACTAAAAAAATCAAAGAAGGCCATTCGGGGAAGGTTTTGGGTCGGCGCAAGATTATGAAGTTAGACATTGATTATTTGCTAGCGGGAGCGAAAACGTCCGGAGAGATTATTGAAAGGTTAACCGCTGCGCTTCAAGACGCCGTCCAGGCTGGCAATATTATGCTCTACATTGACAACATTAACGCTCTTTTCACTGGTGGACAGGAGGGAGTGGGAGCAATTGATGCTTCTCAGGTTTTGCTACCTTATTTGGAAAATCCCCAGCTGTATATTATTGCTACGACTAGTCAGGCAGGTTGGCATCAGAGTATTGAACCGCGTAAAATAGCGGCGGAGAAATTCGAAAAGATAGAGATAGCTGAGCCAGCGCCGGAGCAAGTAATCAAGGTGTTGGAAGAGCATGTCCCTCTGGCTGAATACAAGGCGAAGGCCCTGGTCAGTTATAAGGCGTTGCAGGCGATTGTCGAGCTAGCTGATAAATACATGTACGACAAGGCATCGCCAGAAAAAGCAATTAATTTATTAGACGGAGTAGCTACTCAGGCGCCAGCGAACTTAATAATATCTGATAAAGATGTAGCGACATTTTTGGAGCAAAAACTGGGAGTGCCGATAGGTGAAGTGGCGGGTCAAGAAAAAGATAAGTTATTACATCTGGAAGAAATTTTACATCAGCGAGTTATCGGGCAGGATGAAGCGGTGACGGCGGTAGCCAATGCCTTGCGTCGGGCGCGAGCGGGTGTCAAAGATAGCCCTAAGCCGATTGGCAGCTTTTTATTTTTGGGGCCAACGGGTGTGGGCAAAACCGAGACCTGTAAAGCTCTGGCGGAATCTTATTATGGAAGTGAGGACAAAATAATTCGTTTTGATATGAGTGAGTATCAAGATATAGCCAGTATTCATCGTTTTATCGGTGCTCCGCCAGGCACAGCTGGTGCCGAAGGAGGAGGAGAGTTGACCAATGCCGTCAAAGATAATCCCTTTTCTCTGATTTTATTCGATGAGCTGGAGAAAGCTCATCCCAATATTCTTAATCTCTTTTTGCAATTACTAGACGAGGGTTGGCTGACTGATTCTCTAGGGCGCAAAGTGCGGTTTAGTAATTCCATTATCATCGCCACTTCTAACGCGGGGGCGGAATTTATTCGCCAAGCTCTTAAACAAAATCTGAGCGCGGAGAATTTGAAAAAACAATTACTTGATCATTTGCAAAGTGAAGGCTTATTTCGACCGGAATTCATTAATCGTTTTACTGAAGTGGTTAGCTTCCAGCCACTTTCTCCGGCTGACGTTAAAACTATCACTGAACTGCTAGTGAATAAATTCGTCACTCAAATTAGTAGCGAAAAAGGCATTGATATTGAAATAACTCCGGCGGCCGTTGAAAAAATAGCTGAGCTTGGTTATGATCCACTATTAGGAGCGCGTCCTATTAAGCGTACAATCCAGCAAAAAGTAGAAAATTGGTTGGCCAAGAAAATGCTGTCTGGGGAAGTAGAGCGGGGGAGTAAACTAGTTATCGATCAGTCAGATATAGCAAATTAGCTTATGGAGACTTTATATATTTTACCTCTGGGTGATATAGATAAGGACAGTCTGCGCAGGTTAGGTGGTGGGATTAAAGATGTTTTGCCACTGTCGGTTAGGGTATTAGATAAAACAGACTTGCCAGTTCACACCTATAACCGATCTCGACAGCAGTATAATTCTAGCCAGATTATTCGAGAGATGAGCTTATATGACTTTGGTAGTGTTGGCAAGGTACTAGGAGTAAGTGCAGCTGATCTTTATTCGGCTAATTTAAGTTTTGTTTTTGGTGAGGCGGAAGCACCGGGACGTAATGCCCTCATTTCCTTAAAGCGGCTGGATCCCCAGTTTTATAAAAAAGAAGTTGATAACGAAGCATTAGAGGCTCGCACTCTTAAAGAAGCCATGCACGAATTAGGTCATACTTACGGTCTATCGCATTGTCCTGACAAAAACTGCGTGATGTATTACGCTCAGTCGATAGAAGATGTGGATAATAAAGGGGATATGTTTTGTCCGCGTTGTCAAAAGTTGTATGAGATGTATAGTTCTTAGATTTGAGTAAATAGCTGTTCTGGTATACCAGGGTGGCTAGCTCAATTTCTTACCAAATCTTAGCCGCCAAACCATTAGAATAGCCTCGCCAAAAATTTGCTTAGAGAATTTCGACTGGCCTACTTGGCGGTCAGTGAAGATGATAGGAACTTCTTTGATTTTGCAGCCAGCCTGGTGAGTTCGATAGGTAAGCTCGATTTTAATAGAATAGCCATCAGTTTTGATGCTGTTTAGATCCAACTTCCTGATGACTTTAGCCGAAAAACACTTGAAGCCAGAAGTAAGATCGTGAATAGGCAAGCCCAAGATCGTTTTGGCGTAGAGAGTTCCGCCGCGGCTAATTACTTTCCTTAGCAGGCTCCAATTACTTATTTGACCACCGGGCACGTAGCGTGAACCGAGCACGAGATCGTTGTCCTGAGCAGCTGCTAGCAACTTAGGAATATCAGTGGGAGAATGAGAAAGATCAGCGTCCATTTCGAAAATATAATCAGCCTGGGTGGCTAGCGCTTGCTCAAAACCAGCTAAGTAAGCACTGCCCAGCCCCATTTTCTGGGGGCGTTTAAGTAAAGAGATTTTGCCGGGATATTTATTGGCCAAGCGGGTAACTTCGGCGGCGGTACCATCAGGCGAATTATCGTCAACGATAATAAGCGAACCAGCTATCTGGTGATCTTGGAAGACGTCAAGAATTTGCGGTGCCAACTGAGCGATGTTCTTTTTCTCATTATAGGTTGGCAGGATTATGGCAACTTTATTGGTCACGGGATGTTATTATCTAAGTTTTTTCATTTTACTCTATTATCAATGAAACTGGAACGTAAAATTAAACAATTTCTCCGGCGAAATTGGCCGCTACTACTTATTTTAGGGCTGGCAATATTCTTTCGTTTTTATCACCT